>CALFXQ010000391.1 GCA_937958285.1 uncultured Fusibacter sp.
TGTCCCCTATGGCACGATTTAGTATGGAACATGTCGGCGCGCTTGGCGTGCGCCGCTGGTTGGGGCGTGCGCCGCTGGTTGGGGCGTGCGCCGCCGGTTGGGGCGTGCGCCGCTGGTGCCGACATGTGGTTAAATCGTGCCACGAGGGACACCCTTATGGAAATTTTGTGCATTAACGGGCTAGCAATTTAGGCATTGCAAGGCCTGGCACGGTTAGAAATTGGAAATTGTTCGGTTTCAAACCGTGCCAGGGAACATGTCCCCAATGGCACCTTTTACAATCTCCATCATCTTGAGGGATGCCGGGGATTGATGTCTTTTTTTGTTGTAGATCAGGCTTTGAGGATAGCTCCAAGACAAGTTCTCGAGGAAAATCTCGCGGATGAGGCCGAGGTGCAGCTCGTTTCGCACCGCTGAGTGAGGCAAAAATGAGATGCCCAAGTCCGCCTCTACTGCCTGTTTTATGGCATCGATATTGTTAAAGGTCATTGTAATCTCAGAAGGCAGATTGTGCTGAATAATAAAGCGCTGGGTCTGTTGAAAGAGCTGGGACTGCCGTTCGTGAGAGATAAAGGTGTAATTCTTTAAATCCGCCACTTTGATGTACGTCTTGCTGGCCAGAAGACTATCTGGTGCTGTCGAAAAGACCATTCGATCTTCCATTAGTTTCTCGCAGTTTATATGATTCTCATAATCGATATACCCACCATTGATTGCAAAGTCCATCTTGTTCTCTGAGATAAGGCGTGTAATCTCGCTGGTATCCGCGACATGCAGGTTCACATTGACTTTGGGATATTGCTTCTTGAAGATGCCAATTAACTTTGGCAGTAAATAGGTACCAGCAGTATTGCTGCCGCCAATGATTAAATTGCCTGTAATGGAGTCGCTGCTTTGCATAAGGGCATGGGTTGCTTCTTCCACAATAGAGAAAATCTGCTGAGTATAGTTATAGAGCAATCGGCCATTTTCATTGAGTATATTTCTGTTGCCACATCGGTCAAAGAGTCTTACACCAATGCTGCGCTCGAGTTTTTTTAGCTGCATCGACAAGGCAGGCTGCGTCATATACAAGCTTTGTGCAGCTTCTGTTAAATTTTTTTCAGTAGCTGCAGCGTGAAATAACTTTAAATAATGTAAGT
>CALFXQ010000392.1 GCA_937958285.1 uncultured Fusibacter sp.
GTAGAGTGTATAAAACAGAGTCAAAGCGATTTTATTTTTAGATTTTTGTACATAGTAAAAGCCTACTCCCATAAGTACCCATAGAATACTGCCTTCAACAAATAAGGGATTTGGTAAAAATGTCATTGACATTCTTATAAGCATGGCCGATTGTATTTGCGTTGCCCAAAGGAACAACACCGTACTTCCTGCTAAGAGCAGCATCCCCAATAGCGCTATCCATCGTTGACTCAGAAGTCCCTCTCGATACCCTCGGATTGAAGCATCTATGACGACGATTAAAATACCAGACAAAAACATAGTACTAAAAATATTATTCATCACTATGCCATTTTCCGGGAGTGGCCACCATGTGTTCACAAAGCCATTGCCAATTGTCATTAACGCTGAAGCTACATATAGTCTAAGTAAGTATTTTCCCCTATGCTTCGTGAACTGCATGCCTTGGGCCATGATAAAAATAAAGATAGGTGCCGATAAGCGACCTAGTTGAGTCAGTATGATTGGTGCATGTGTTACGGTCGATGAAAAATAATGTATATGGTCTAGGGTCATTAGAATCAATGCGATTATTTTAAGTTGAAAGCCATCGAGACTAACAGAGCCCATTCTAGATTTCTCAGTTATCCCTTGCATGTAATTACCTCTCCCATGCCAAATTCCCTTTCGGAATAGCCCAGAAATACAACACACGCAGCTATATGCAAGGTCTCTCTAACCCTTACAAATGTAGAATTCCCCGATGTGGAACTGCCTTTCTGATTAGATTTGCAATTTAATGTGCTTTTTCTGTCCCGCTTGTAAGTGATGATACCGTGCATAGCATGCTCCTTATATGATGAATACTCGTCTTTAGCCCCTCGGCTGATCTGTACTTATCTTAACAGAGTCTCTACATCGCGCCCATCGAATCACCTTACACCGCACTTACACTTTTGTAAGTTTAATCAGAAGTCAGCGTTTTTTTCACTGCGGATTTTATTTTCCCAGATTGCGCCATCCAACTCATAAACACTTCGATGCATTTGTCGCTCGCCTCGTGATAACCCAGTTCCTTAAACGCTTCAGCCACGGCTTCTAGCGTACATAAGCCCTCAGATTTTTGATTTTTGCGAAGTGCATATCTACTCTTTGGCAAATCGACTAATTTTACATGAGGAAGCAGATGTAGGCCCGGACTTTGTCCCATCATTTTTTGGGCTTGCTGCCAAGTGGCATCTATGGTAATCAGCCTGAGGGGTTTGTCGTTTCTAAGACGCTGTTCACGTCGATAATCAGCGATTGGCATTGCCTCTTTTGAGGGATAAAGCAGTACCGTTTCAAAGTCTGGAGACAAATGGGAAAGCTGCAAGTCGAGGGTGTTGCGGTGCCAGAGTATTTCACTCACATGTGCAGGTAATACCCGTTGTAATACATGTCCTGTATTGGATTGCTTAATCACCTCTTCTGGATGATAGAGCAAGACCACTTCAACTTCACCTCTGGGTATTAACTGCTCCTTTACAATAGGTAGCTGAAAAGCCCGCACTGCCTCACCAACATGGTCTACTAAATGGGCCATGCCCTTCTCTAAAAAGGCCATGCGATGGGATGTTTTTTTATAGGTTTTCTCTTTGATCAATCGATAGCCGAGACGGGCGTAAAAACGCATAAGAGGCGTATCGTCACCGAGGCAGCATAGGGATATTTTTTTAGCACCCTCTGTAAAAGCGTGGCGCTCGGCATGCCATAATAACAGCTTTCCAAGGCCCCTGCCTCGATAGTCGGGGAGCACTGCTAATTTGTGTATGCGCCAGTGCTTATTCGAGATGGGCACGATGGCCACACATCCGATAGGTTCTTCGTAGCGATAGGCCATATACCATATCGCTTGCTTTTGCTGGAGGGCGTCGAAGTCCATTTGTGAAAAATGGATGCCACTGTGTGGATAATCTTCGAGCTGGTAGCGCTCATAGGGCGTATAAAAAGAGGTGACGATAACGGATGCCACGCATGCGTATGTCGGATTTTCGAGCAGGCGTATATAGCGACCTTTCTTAGTTTGCACGGGTGCTCCTTTCTGTGATAAACTTCTACTAGTATAACATCGATTGAGGAGAAAAAATATGTTCACAATAGGTTATCATGCTTCGATTGCCAAAGGCTTTAGCGCCGCTGCCAAAGAGGCTGTTTCGATAGGTGCAAATACCTTTCAATTTTTCACAAGAAACCCAAGAGGCGGAAGTGTAAAGCCCCAAGACCCAAAAGATATAGAAAAACTAAAAGCGATTATGTCCGAGCACCATTTTGGTCCCCTACTTGCACACGCCCCGTATACTTATAATTTTTGCTCCGACAAGGTATCTGTGCGCGAATTTGCAATAAGTGCCTTTAAAGAGGACTTGGCGAGGCTCGAAGACACGCCGTGCAAGCTCTTTAACTTTCACCCTGGTTCTCATGTGGGCCAAGGTGAGGCCATGGGCCTCGATTTAATTGTCGAAGCCCTCGACCAAGTACTCACAGAGACTCAAACAGTCGTAGTGCTTTTAGAGGGTATGGCGGGAAAAGGCTCTGAAATTGGAGGACGCTTCGAACTATTGGCGGAAATTATTGCCCGCGTAAAACATCCAGAAAAGCTCGGGGTTTGCTTAGATACCTGCCACCTCTACAGTGCAGGTTACGATGTTGTCGAAGCCCTCGATATGGTGCTTCAATCCTTCGAAAAAACTGTGGGCTTACAACGGCTCAAGGCATTGCACCTCAATGATTCAATGGTTCCGTTTTCAAGTTTAAAAGATCGCCATGCACCCATTGGAGAAGGCACCCTCGGTCACGAGGCCATCGTCCGCATTATTAACCATCCCCTTCTAAAGGATTTGCCTTTTTTCTTAGAAACCCCCAATGAAATTCCAGGCTATCAGCGGGAGATTGAACTGTTAAAGCGCAGTCGCATTTAATGCTTAATAATTGCCACGATTTAATTTCACAATTAACATATAATAAGCGCGGATAATAATATTTAATATTCCGCGCTTATTATATGTTCTAATTTAATTAGTCATTAAATTAGAGTTGAATTAGAAAACAGGCTTTTCACTTGTGACAACAAAAATGTGAAGATATAGTCACATTATAAAATAAACTTTTTACGGAGGTCTATTATGAAAACTCTTCTTTTGCGCCGCAAGTGGCCCTTCGCACTCTACCTCTTTGCGTGTTTTTTCCCTGTAATCAATCAGTTATTGACCAACTATGCACTGTCGCTACTCATTGGCACTGCTACCAGTGGAGATCTTAACCTCTTTTGGAAGAACCTCATAATTTCATTTTCGATGATGGCCGTTAGTAGTTTAGTTTTTTTAGCCTCGCGCTTTATGCGCATTGGCTTTATGCGCGACATCATCCTCGATTTAAGACAGCTTGTCTTTGACCGCATACAAAGTCTCAATTATGAAGCCTTTGCCAGTCGCTCAAAGTCGGAGTATCTATCACATTTAATCAACGATATCAATTTATTCGAAGAGACCTTCTTTCATCGCCTTTTAAATTTGGTTTTTAGAGGTGGTGCCTACATTGCTTCTCTCATTGTGTTGGCTTTTTACAGTCCTTCGTTTTCTGCAATCATTCTGGTCACTTCCTTATCCGTATTTGCATTGATGCGCCTTCTCGAACGCAAAACAGAGCAGATGCAAGTGGCCATTAGCGATGCGAATCAACAAGTGACCACAGAGATTCAAAATACCTTTGATGGTCTGACTTTGTTAAAGCTCAATCGCGTTGAAGGTGCATTTTTAGATAAAAATCTAAATCGCCTTTCCCATTTGGAGGTTCAAAAGCGCAAGTACAATACCTTTACAGCAGGTCAACGCTTCCTCACTCGCACGCTCAATATGATTATCTTTGTAGGGATCTTGCTGTATGGCCTTAGTCTACTCGACAAGGGGATTTCTGCGACGCAAATGACATTTATGATCGTCTTGGCAAACGGCTGTATATGGCCGTTGGAGCAAGTTTTTCCAATGCTAAACGAGCTAAGGGGCAGCCTGAAAATCTTCGAGAAGATGACCACCTTCGACGCGGGCTTTAATCCGCTTCCAGAAGGCGACACGGCATTTCAGTTTAAAGAACATCTCACCCTCGAACATGTCTCCTTCAACCACGGCGACAATGTTATTCTAAGAGATGTTTCACTTCGCTTAGAACCCGGAAAAAAATACTTGATAAAAGGTCCAAGCGGTGCTGGTAAATCGACGTTTATGAAGCTTATTTCCCGCACTTATCACAGTTTTGGCGGCAATATTCAGTACGACGGCGTACCCCTAGCGGAACTCAATGGCACCTCGTTTAATCGCCACGTTGCCTTTATCGATCAAGATGTATTTTTATTTGAAGATACATTAATCAACAACATTGCCCTATACCATCCCATCTCCAGCCATCGTCTTGAGCAAGCCATCAGAGAAAGTGGCTTAGAAGAGCTCGTAGATGCCCACGAACTGGGTCTCGAACGCCCCCTTGCAGAAAATGGTCAAGATCTATCTGGTGGTCAGCGCCAGCGCATCGCCATTGCACGCGCACTGGCAAAACAAGTCGATATTCTCTTTGCCGATGAAGCGACTTCTAGTCTCAACCCCGAATTAGGTGCGCAAGTGGAATCCACTTTGCTCGATCTATCGTGTACGGTGTTCGCAGTATCACATCGCTATTATCCAGGAGTCACAGAACGCTACGACGGCGTCATTCTCATTAAAAACGGTCGGGTGCAACTCGTAGAAACACAAGACTATTTCGCCGCACAGATTCAAGGAGGCGTCGCATGAAACCACTTCTCAAACACAAATTGCTTGTGCCGCTTATCCTCTCGCTGGCCATTGGCACTGCGACACTTATCCTCGAAGCGTATGTGAGCATCGTGATGATGGAAGTTATCGATAGCAGTATGGCAAATGGATTATCTGGGCCAACCAGAGGAATAATCATGCTGTTGTTCTTAGCAGCCCTTCAATTTCCCATCAATTTGGCCATGACATTTTTTCAGCAGCGTTACCGCGAGAAGGCCATGGTGCGCATTAAGCATTATTACTTAAAGCAGGTTTTTAAAAAGGACGCTGCTGCATTTGACAAAGAACACAGCACCGATTATGTAAGTGCCATGACACAAGATATGCAAGTCATTGAAACGGGCTATGTGCTGGGCATATTCGACCTCTTCTACAACGGCATTGGCTTTGTGATTGCCCTCGCGCTCATCGTCTATGTCAGCTTCTGGTTGCCCATTATGGGTCTTGTCTTGGCCCTTATTGTGGCTTTGATTTCCACCATTATGGGCAGACCCCTAAAAGCCCTGCAAAAAAAGAGAAGTACCCTCTTCCAAGGGTACACGGCCTATATCCAGGCAAGCCTCAGCGCCTTTCACCTGATGCGAGTCAATCATCTAACAGATAAAGCAAAAGCAGATTTTAACGCCAAAAGCCAGGCGATTCAACAACAGGGCTTTTTAATCGATCGGCTGAATACTTATATTTTCGCAGCCCAAAATATGCTGATGAGCATTATGATGATCGGCATGATGGGCGGCGCTACTTACTTGACAATTGTAGGTGCCATGACCTTTGGCGGCGTTGTGTTGGTCATTAACAGCATCGACCGCATCGCTGGCCCAATTCAAATATTAGGTGAGCTCTTGCCAAAGCTAACGGGTTCTAAGGTGCTCTTTGAAAAGCACGAAGACCAGTTAAAAAAGGATCAGATTGAAGCGCAAGCCGATTTAGTTGAAACGCCTACTTTCGACGCAGCGCTTACATTAGACAATATCACTTTCCAATATCCCCAAACCCATTACTCTGTGCTCCACAACACTTCTTTTACCATTCAACCCGGCAAGAAATACTTAGTCCTCGGGCCAAGTGGCGGTGGCAAGTCTACTTTGCTAAAGCTGCTTCGTCGCTACTATCCTCCTTCGGAAGGACAGATTAAACTCGACGGCAAGCCTCTAGAAACCATTCACCCCGACCACTATTTTCAATTGATCGGCAATGTAGAACAACAGGTTTTTCTCTTTGAAGATACCCTGAGGGCAAATCTCTGCCTCTATAAAGAAATCCCCGAGAGCCGCCTAATGCAAGTGCTTCAGTGGGCGGGCCTTCAGGGATTTGTAAGCAATCTTCCAAATGGACTCGATACGATGATTTTCGACAATGGCAAAAACCTCTCTGGCGGCGAGCGCAGCCGTATCGCCATTGCGCGTGCACTGCTTTTAGATGCAAAGATTCTCCTGCTCGACGAGCCCTTCTCGAGTCTAGATGACCAAGTTGCCAAGCAGATTGAAGCTACCCTCTTAGCATTAGAAGATGTCACCTTGATTCATGTCACTCATGTCCATTTTGAATCTCATCGCCACTTGTATGATCAAGTGATCAACATCGCTCACCAAAAGATATCTATTGCTTCATAAGGATAGAAACGCTACAATTACTTATCTGAACTGGTGCCCATTGGATACAAGGGCTCCAGTTTTTTGTTGTAATAGGAATAACTCATAAAATTATCGTCTATCCACCTGACGATGCGCGCTTCAAGGCCACCGGCTTTTGTGCGCATCACACTTACTGCCTCTTCTCTGTTTGAGTCATAGGCTTTGTAGATACACTGACTTCTTAAACTCGGAACCTCTACCCGGTAAACGTCGCCCCCTTGGGTAACAGTGCCAAAGCCATAACCCCAAACCATTGCCAAATGCTGATTATCTTGCCAAACCACTTGCTTAGCGGTGTAATTTGCATGGGGTTCTAAATTATATGGAAGTGGCATGACCTGGCGCATACTAATGGACTCTACGCTATATACCCAAGGGGTTCCAATCACTTCGAAGGCCAAGTTATCAATCCACGCCACACGCTTCTTATCGGGACTGATCAATGGTTTACTCGGCATGCCGAGGGCTAGAAGCTGCCAGTGTCCTTGGGGGGTTTTTAGGGCAATAGCACCTGGGCCAATGGGATTGACGTCTTTGTATAGGTCAACTTCTTTGGCTAATGGATGACCCGTGGGCACCAGACTTGGCCAGGGTACATCTAATGGCCAGGGTGCTTCTGCTGGTCTGTAGAACAGCCGGCTACCATCGGAAAGTGACCCCAAACGCTGATAGGGCTCGGGCAAATCTGATTGCAGGGGTACAGGAAGCGCTTCTGATTCAAAGGCAAGGGCATTTGAAGACAGGGAGTGGGTCATGACCATAACCTCATATGCCTTTTCTGGCAAGCGATACATGCGGTACCTGCCTTGATAGCAAATTGCCACCTTTCTGCTATCTTCTTCGAAGTAGAGCAAAGAGTAGCTAGAATCTGGTTCTAGCAACAGCGATAAATCATAGTCTAAGTCGTCTACAGCCCCGCCCGATAAAGGGTGCCAGGTTTCGACATTTAACAGCACGGTGGTGAGGAGCTTTTCTGCGGGTACGCGCACCGTGCCAAAGCCCACTCTGCGCACGGCAAATAAATCACCCCTTTGAACATATCTCAGAACTTCCAGTGGCTGCGTTGCCCTGTCGAAGTCTTCTGGTGCAGAAGGCGCATAGCTCGTACTCGACCATAAAATCACGGACATGGTCAGCACCACTAAAAAGCTTAGCTTGACGCTAAAGTACTGCCACGGCCGCCACTGTGCTTCTATTTCATCCACTTCTGTGACTGGTTGTCTTTTTCTTTGTCTTGCTTTCATCAAAGCCCCCAATAGTTCATTATCTATCTGTCTCTCTATTTTACAATGAATTGCGCAATTTCGCATTCAAAAGATAAGGATTGTTATCATATAGTAAGAATTTGTGATACACTTAAACTGACTATACTTGGAGGGAATTACATGGAGAATCGTGATTTTGAACTATATCAAATGACTGCCGAACGCGTAAAAGACGATGCCCTTCAGGAGAATCGCCGGTTATTGCGGCAACTCGCAGAAAAAGAGCAAAGCTTCGAGATTGTAAAACAAGTGCATTTCAACCGCAATATCGATTTACGTACATTAAACGATATCATAATCGGATGTACGGGCTGTTTACATACCATGATGTTTTCCAACAAAAAAATTCTATCCGATATGGAACCTCAAAATAGTTTGTATAAAGATCTGGTTCTGCAGCGCGAACGATTCGAGGGTGCTATTCAGCTCGAAATAATTTCGGATTTAATTCCCGGTTATACCACTGTTGTCTATCCCGTCGGCACTTCAGATTTAGTCGAAGGGCATCATCATCACGTCAAATGCATCGTGATGCTTTACCCGACACACTTAATGGATCAAGAGATACTTACTTTTTTAAAATCCTTTATGATCGTCAATGAAGTTTTAATCAATATTGTACTCACAAGAGAGCGCATGTTAGAACTTATCGAAACCGATCCCATGACAAAAGCATATAATCGCCTTGCGTGGCGCGAAAGCATACAGAGATACCTATACGAGAACACGCCCTTTTTTATTTTGTTCTTAGACCTAGATAACTTCAAAAATCTCAACGATACCCTTGGCCACCAAATGGGCGACGAAATCCTGAAGTTCACCGCAGATTGGCTCAAGATCCACTTTAGGTCCGACGACCGCGTGTTCCGCCTTGGCGGCGACGAGTTCGCCGTGCTGGGCTTTGTCAATGCACTCGACGATTTTATTCTCGAAGAAAAGCTCTCACAGTTAAACCAGAGCTTTATTCAAGAAGTAAAAGAAGCCTTAAATGTGAGCATAACAACCTCACTGGGCTGTTATATCACCCTTGGCGACAAAGATGAAACAGAAGTCTACATAAAGGTAGACGAACTCTTATACAAATCCAAAGCCAAAGGCCGCAATACAATTACCGTTTACTCAGAGCTCTAATGTTCCCTTACGGGATAGACAAAAGGTGTCATTTTTGAATTGCATATACTCAAAAATGACACCTTTTCGCTATCCCCATAAACACTTAAAACTACTGCTATCACGAGGAGGCTTTATGAAATTTTGCTGGAGCACACTACATGTTAAATCTATGGATGAATCCCTCAAATTTTACGAAGAAATGGTGGGTTTAACGGTCACACGTCGCTTTAGTCCAAGAGAAAATCTCGATGTCGCATTTCTTGGAAATGGCGAAACCGAGATTGAACTTCTTTGCGATGGCTTATACCCGCAAACAGATGCTGTAACACGCGCAGCACTGGATACCATGAGTATAGGCTTTATCTTGGATTTGCCCCTTGAGGCCATGAGAGAAAAGCTCATTGCGGCTGGTCATACCGAAATGTCTCCCATCCTTTCACCAAGCCCAACCATACGCTTTTTCTATGTGCATGATCCCAATGGTTTTAAAGTTCAGTTTGTCGAGGGCTAGCCTGCATATAGGCAATGCCGTCGGGATGAATACCTACATCGATGCGCTTCACTTCTTTTAAAGTGGTCATGTCGATGACGCTCAAATCATTGGTCTTATTGTTGGCGACATACGCCCATAAACCATCCGGACTAAATACGGTGCCACCCGGCCAACAACCAATGGGGATTCTTTTGATTTCCCATGGTTTTGTTGTGCCATTTAAGGCGTATTGAGTGGATAAAATACTTAAATCTCCACTTTCGCGATTTGGAATTAAAGCATATTTTCCATCGGGCGAAAAGACCACGCGAATTGGACACCGTCCTAATCGACGACGGTAAAGCTGCTGATGGGTTTGGGTATCGAGAATCCACAAGTCGTCATCGTCTTGATTGGCGATATAAACCGTCTTTCCATCTGGATGTACAGCAACACCCTCTGGGCCTCGGCCTACGGGAATGTGCTCGAGCTCATGTGCGTCCTCGTCAGCCTTAACCAATGTGCAATCAGAAATATATGTGACACTGTTACCACCAATATTGGGCACGTAATAACGACGTCCATCGGGATGAAAGGCAATCATATGAGAATGCTTTTGATGGGTAGCAAAATGTGAGATCACATCATCGGTAATTGGATCTATTTCGAAGACAACACCGCTATAGGTTGAGGCGAGGTACACATGACCGCTCCCACTAAGGCCTAGTCCGTGTGGAAAATCAAAGCGTGGATGGGTGATGTGTTTCACGATTTCAAGGGAAGTGTGATCGAGCACATCGACGACATTGCCCAGCGAACAGGCGATGTAGCTTTTTTTGCCACAGGCAGACACCACAATTTCGTGAGGGTTGTGAGATGTTGCAACGGTTTTTACCACCTCTTGCGCATGCGTGTCTACGATGGAGAGCGTATCTTCATCTTTGTTCAGTACAATTAGCATATCGTGAAGTTGCATATTTATTCTCCTATTCTCTATTTAGCGACTTAAAAAATGCCGAAGTATGCGAGTACCACCGCACCAAGGGCAATACGATACCAGCCAAACACAGTGAAATCGTGCTTTTTAATGTACCGCATTAAGAAACCGATCACCAGCATAGAAACCACAAAGGCTGTAACCATGCCCACAACGAGTATACCGAATTCTAGTTGGGTAAAAGCTAATCCAAACTTGGCAATTTTCAATAAACTCGCCCCAAACATCACGGGTATAGACAAGAAAAATGTAAACTCCGCGGCGACGGTGCGGGAAATTCCCAGCATAAGCGCGCCAACTATTGTTGCCCCAGACCGCGATGTGCCAGGGAAAATAGCCGCAATCAGTTGAAAAAGTCCAATGAGTAGGGCCAACTTAAATGTAATTGATTTAAGGTCATTCACAGCTGGTGCCACGCCTTTATGCTTCATTTCGATGACGATAAAGGCCACACCAAATACAATGAGCGCAATCGAAACAGAAACGTAGTTAAAAAATAACGCTTCAAACAAATCGTTAAAAGCAATGCCCACAATAGCAGCCGGTAGACATGCAACGAGAATTTTTATCCACATCCAGAAGATGTCTTTGTCGACATAAGATAAGATGCCTTTTTCAACTAAAGGCTGATGAGAAGGCCCTTTTCCAAAGGGAAAAATCTTCTTCCAATAAATCACCACTACCGCCATAATTGCACCCAGTTGAATGACCACTTCGAACATGCGCCAAAAGGCCTCGCTAACATTGAGCTGAATGATTTCGTTAACCAAGATCATATGCCCAGTACTGCTGATGGGCAGCCACTCAGTCACGCCCTCGACAATGCCTATAATCACTACTTTAAGCCATTCTAACCAATCCATATAACACTCCTTAAACACGACTAAATTTGCCTTTTTCAATCATAACACCCAAAAAGTTAGGGGTCAAATAAAAAGCCTGTCATATGCGACAGGCTTTTATATATTTGAGGTTTTCGTCGATGATCTTTCGCGTTTCAACACCTGTATGCCCCGCAATCACCACTTCGATGGGCAGCTCTAAATACCCCTCTAAAGTCTTTTGATAAAGGGCTAAATCTTCGTTTTGTAGCACTGGGTGAGGCCACTCCAAGTTATCCCCTGCAACGAGCACCCGATCGATAGGGTCCCACACCGAAATGCTATCTATGGTATGCCCTGGCGAGTAAAACACCACCAAATGATCTAATTTAAAGGTAAGTCTTTCAGAGAAAGTGAGATTTGGCGCTACTAATGTCACATTGCCCAAGGCCAGACCCTGCTCTTCGCCGTAGTGCCTTAAGTGTTTTTCACCTTCGACAGCAATTCTATGTTCGCACAGCTCGTGACCGACAATGGGAAAGGCGCCATACCTGCAGTTTCCCCAAATATGGTCCCAATCGCCGTGGGTATTAATCACGACCTTAGGCTTTAAGCCAAAAGTTCGCTGTATTGCATGGTCCACCGCCTCCATCACATCGGGACCCAAGTAAGTATCTACAATGTAGATTACCTCTTTGCCGTTGATGGCATAAACGGTCGTCGCCATGCCAATATGGTCAAAGCTAAAGAGCAGACCTCTACTGCCAACAGGTTGGCCCACCACTTCACCTATTCGACTTGGGTTGGCCGCCTCTTTTAATTGTGCAGGTGTGGCCTTTATCTCACCGTAGGGTTTATAATCTGAGGCTTTAATGGGCTTAATCCCAATGAGGTGCCTAAAGATTCCAGCACAGGCCAATGTATCTGCCAAGGCATTGTGATGCCTACTGAGTACCACGTTTAAACTAGCGCTTAGCGCCGCCAAATTAAAGGGTTGCTTTGGCAGTCTGCGCTTTGCCATTTGAACCGTACAGGCATAGTGAAAAGAAGGCTTCTCGAGGGCGTAAAAATCGAGCACTTTATCTAGAACACTCACATCAAAGGCCGCGTTGTGGGCCACGACGAGGGTATCCTCAAAGTACTTGTGAATCTCCTGCCATATTCCTTCAAAATTTGGTCGATCTGCCACCATGGCAGGGCTTACACCGTGAAGGCGCACATTGAAGCTGTCAAAAGAACAGTCCGGTTGAACGAGCCATTCTTTTGCCAAGACTTGTTCACCTTTTACCCAATGCACAATACCGATAGAGCACATGCGGTGATTATTGCGATTTGGTGTTTCTACATCAAAAAAAGTGATGCGCTCGAACATAGCGCCTCCTTAAAATAAACTGTGCTTTACATGCATGCCTTTATAATTCTAGTATAAGTGTTAACTGCGTATAAAATCAACCACATTCCTTTAGGTAAAAACAGCCAGGTGACGCGGTGGTGTTAGTGGTTCAACACCTGTAATAAGGGTAAGAGATAAGCGGAGGTGACGTTATGATAAAGCCCAAACAACTTTGGCATACTATGCTGGTATTATTGCTTATAATCATTATTTTCTCGGGAACTATTATCGATATGATCGTCGATTATCAGTGGTTCGGCGACCTCGGATACGTGGATGCCTTTCTCGTTAAGGTCATCGCATATCTAAAAATCGGATTGCCACTATGGGCAATCTCAGCTATAGCCTTTGCATTCTATTTTTTATGGGTCGAAAAACAATACTTTAAATTTGTACACATTTTAGTAGATATAAAAAGCCATAAAAAAAGCGCTTCACGCAAGTGGTTCCTCATCTTTAGTGTGCTTTCTTCTTGCATACTGGCCCTGATGACCACCAGCATCTTGTGGTTTGATTTACTGAAATTTCAAAATGCAACGCCCTTTAACATCGCTGATCCTCTATTTGCAAAGGATGTTGCATTCTACGTCTTCCATTTGCCCTTATACAATAAGCTACTGGGCATCGGTCTTTTATACATCGTCTTTTTGGCAATCTCGACCGTTGCGATTTACCTTTTATTAATGTCGGCAAAACCACCTACTGAGCTCAACTTAAACGACCTGCAAAATGTGAGGACAATTGGCGATATAGTAGGCCTTACCCGCAAGGGGTTAATGCAAAGCGTGATCATTAAGTTGGGGGTTTTCGGTTTTTTTGTATGTCTCTTGCTTATCGCCTATTTTTGGCTTGCCCGTTACAATTTAGTGTTCTCTCCAAGAGGTGTGGCTTATGGCGCGAGCTATACAGATATTCACGTTACCTTACCCTCCCTTTATTTCCAATTAGGCGCATCGATTATCGGCGCTGTGGCATTTCTGTTTGGTTTAATCAGTCGCCGTTACCGATTTATGCTCACAGGTCCCGTTTTAATTGTCTCACTCATCTTCATCTTCGGCATTGGCGCTACAATCGTCCAAAACTTCATTGTGGAACCCGATGAAATCTCTAAGGAAAGGCCCTATTTAGAGTACAATATTGACTTTACAAGGACGGCTTATGCGCTCAACCAAATTGAGGAGATAGATTATCCCGTTGCCACCAACCTCACAGAAGAGACACTCAATCGGAATCAGTCCACAATAAACAATATCCGCATTAACGACTATCGACCATTAAAACAGACTTATAATCAAATTCAAGGTATACGGCTCTACTATAGCTTCAACGATATCGATGTGGGTCGTTATATGATTAATGGCGACTATACACAGGTGCTCTTATCTGCACGTGAGATGAATACAGAAAAATTGCAAGTTCAAACATGGCAAAATAGGCATATCAAGTTTACTCACGGCTATGGCGTAACCCTATCTCCTGTAAACGCAGTAAATGCCGATGGCCTGCCAACACTTCTCATTAAGAATATCCCCCCAGAATTTGAGACCGAACTAAAAATTACCCGTCCAGAAATCTACTTCGGTGAAACCACAACGGATTACATCATTGTCAACACCAGTGAAAAGGAGTTTGACTACCCTAAAGGCTCCGACAACCAAGAGACCATGTACGAAGGCGATAGTGGCATCTCCATGGGCTTTTGGAATCGCGTGTTGTTTTCAATCTATCAAAGAGACCTTCGCATTTTAGTGTCTAATATTATCTCGGATGAGAGTCGCCTCATACTCCGACGCGATATTTCTCATCGTCTCGAAACCCTCGCCCCTTTTATCACCTTCGACAGTGATCCCTACATCGTCATAGACGACACCACTGGTCGATTATTTTGGATTGTCGATGGCTACACCATGAGCGGTGAGTATCCCTACTCTCAGCCCTATAGCAACTCGGGTATCAACTATATACGCAACAGCGTAAAATCGGTAATCGACGCCTATACTGGCGAAACACAACTCTATGTCTTCGACGAATCCGATCCTTTACTAAAGACCTATCAAGCGGTCTATCCTGGTCTTTTTAAAGAGAAATCCACCTTTCCACCATCTCTCCTTGCACATACCCGTTATCCCAAAACGCTCCTGCAGATACAAGGCGATATTTACCGTCATTACCATGTGACCAATCCATCTGTTTTTTATAATGGTGAGGACATTTGGGATGTGGCGACGGAACTCTATATGGATGCCACTCAAGTGCAACCCGTTGTGCCTGACTACGCGATGTTCAAACTGCCGGGTCAATCAGAGGTGGAGTTTTTACTTACACAGCCCTATACCCCTAAAGACAAGCCCAACATGACATCGCTCTTTATTGCCAGAAGCGATGGTGCCAATTACGGCAAACTCTTTTTAATGAAGTTTCCAAAAGATAGGACCGTCACTGGACCTGCAATGCTAGAGTCAAAAATTGACCAAGATAGCGTAATCTCCCCCCAACTCAGCCTATGGGACCAAAAGGGCTCTACAGTACTAAGGGGCAATATTCTCATCGTGCCTATTGAAGGAAATTTGCTCTATATTGAGCCCATATATCTGCAGGCTCAAAACCAAGAATCACTCCCTGAAATGAAGCAAGTCGTCGCCGCCTACGGCGATCGTGTGGTAATGGCTCAGAGCCTAGATCGTGCCCTAGCTGAACTCTTTGGCTCAGGGTATTCACGGGATCCAGGGGAGGACGGTACATCCAGTGGCTTATCTGATTCTGATCTAGACAAGATACTTCAGGAGACCATCTTGCGATTTGAGCGTACGCAAACAGAGCTAGAAAGCCTAAAAAAAGCCCTCGATGAGCTGCAAAAGGCCATAGAGGGTCAGTCGCCTGAATCTACACCCGAAGAGACAAAGCCCGCTGGCGATTAGATCTTTTGCACTGGCTTTAATGCGACTAAATTCCGAGTAAAAAGAGAGACTGATGCAAAGCCAATAGAAACTTGGGTTTGCATCAGTCTCCTTTTTTAATTAACGCACGCCTCTAATCATCTCTAAAAAATATTGGTGAAAGGCCGTAGCTGTGGTGAGTTCAGGATGAAAAGCAGTGGCCAACATATGGCCCTGGCGAAGGGCCACTGCTTTATCGTCGATGCGCTTCAAGCAGGCGACCTGGGGTCCCCATGATTCAGCATAGGGTGCTCTAATAAACACTAGGGGTATAGGCGACTGAGATACCTGGGAAATATGCGCCATCGTTTTGAAACTTGCCACCTGGCGACCATAGGCGTTTCGCTTGACCGACATATCCATCAGTCCAAGATGGGGCGATTCTCCACCTTCAATGGTTTGAGCGAGTAAAATCATGCCTGCACAGGTTCCCCAGGTGGGCAATCCCGCTGCAATTTTCTCTTTTAAAGGTTCCATGAGGTTAAAGCTGTGAAGCAACTTGGCCATGGTCGTGCTCTCACCTCCAGGCAGAATAATGCCATCGAGGGTTTCTAGATCTTGGACTTTCTTCACGAGCTGGGCTTTTACTGGCGCATATTCTGTGTGGAGCGCTTCTATTAAATGCACATGCTCTTTAAAGGCCCCTTGCATGGCCAGCACGCCAATGGTGACTGGTGGTATAAGGTTTTGCCTTTGCTGCATTCTAATAGCCTCTTTCGGCCATGCGATTTTGAGCGTCGATGCTATACACGTTAATGCCCACCATCGGTTCTCCAAGGTCTTCAGAGACTTCGGCGAGAACGATTGGATCGTTGTAATGGGTCACCGCCTTCACAATCGCCGCAGCGCGTTTTTTGGGGTCGCCAGATTTAAATATACCTGAGCCAACAAAGACACCGTCGCAACCAAGTTGCATCATCATGGCTGCATCTGCTGGGGTTGCCACACCTCCTGCTGCAAAATTTACAACGGGCAAGGCACCGTGTTCGTGAATGTAGGTCACCAAGTGAATAGGAGCTTGAAGTTCTTTTGCAGCGTGCATTAACTCCTCTTTTGCCAGACCTTGAATGCGTCTGATTTCGGAGTTCATCATGCGCATGTGGCGTACCGCTTCGATAACATCGCCTGTGCCTGGCTCGCCTTTTGTGCGAATCATAGAAGCGCCTTCACCAATGCGTCTAAGCGCTTCTCCCAAATTCTTAGCGCCGCAAACAAAGGGTACCTTAAAGGCGGTTTTATCGATATGCAAGCTAGGATCCGCTGGTGTAAGCACTTCACTTTCATCGATGTAGTCAACTTCTAGCGCTTCTAGAATTTGCGCTTCAACAAAGTGGCCAATGCGCACTTTCGCCATAACTGGAATGCTCACCGCTGCCTGAATGCGCTTGATCATTGAGGGATCAGACGCACGGGCCACACCACCATCTTTGCGAATATCTGCGGGTACTCTTTCTAAGGCCATAACCGCACAGGCACCTGCCTCTTGTGCAATAAGCGCTTCTTCTGGTGTGGTCACATCCATAATAACGCCACCTTTTAACATTTGTGCTAGATTTTTATTGAGGGTGTACTGCTCTGTGCCTAGATAAGTCATTGTTCATCCTCCGCATATTGATTGGTTTCAACTTTGATTGGGTGCAAGTGTGATTGGGTGCAAACGTGATTTCAGTTTTTTGTATGCATACAGTTTTCACATTGCTATTGAAACATATGTAGAAGATACAATCAACCCATTTACGCGAAAGTGTGTCGCTAAATTGTAATTGTATCGTTACAATTTAGCGTGAGACGTTAAGGTAAAAATGGGCCAAAAAAAAACCCAATAACGTTTGATTTACATCAAGCGCATATCGGGGTGTTTTATTTAATCGTTGTCAGATCCATCTCCATCGGAGTCGTAACCATCGTTATCATCTTGTGAATCGGGAATGCCATCGCCATCTCTGTCGTTGGTAAATGTACTGTGATCATCAGTGCGACGACCTCCGCTGCCCCGGGAACGCCCTTTGTTATTTTTGCTAAAGGCCAAACCAAAGACAACCCCCAGGGCGATGCCCATACCGATATTGTCCATTGCCACACCCAGTGCGACGCCAATTCCCAAACCCATTGCCAAGCCTTTGCCGTTCATACCACAACTCCTTTCAAGACACGTCATCTCACGCCACTTAAATCGACGTAAGCAAATCCTTTATCGCACGATGTATCATGCTAAGATTCTTGATTGACTTTTAGTGAAGAAATATAGTTTGGCGTATGCACAGTGAGCAATTTAATGCGCCTAGTAGTGCGATTTTGCCAGTTGTGCGGCTTTTCTGAAGAATAGTGTGCCATATCGCCTGGATAAAGCGCATGTTCCTCGCCATCGATTAACAAAGTGAGTATGCCTTCTAAAACATAGACGTATTCTTCTCCGCCATGGCTGTAAACTTCTATGGATTCATCGAGATTGCTATGGGGCATCAGTTCAAATATTCTAGGGCACAACATGCGTCCATCGAGATTGGGTGTCGCAAAATAATTCACAAAAGCACCTTGCTCGACTTCCGAAACCTCTAATTCGTGTTGTCTAAGTACGTATTTGCGCTGTGGACGCTTGGGTTCCATAAAGTGATCGAGTTCCACTTCGAAAACCTCACACATGCGATTTAAAGTATCGATGGCCACTGAGGTGAGTCCGCGTTCTAGTTGCGATAAGAATCCTGTAGAGTATCCGGTATGTTCACTGAGTTGTTTAAGGGTCATATCTTTTGCAGTTCTAAGCGCTTTGATTTTCTTACCTACATCTGCCAACATGTTTTAGCCTCCATACGTTTAACGTTAACTACATTATAACATATCTCTTTTGTCGCACAACGCGCTATTTAATGCCAGAAGAGACAGTTAACAGCATTCACAAACATGATGAACAGTCTTAAAATTTCACGTATGTGAAATTAAAGTGTTTTCGTTTCACAAATAACTTTGACACAGACGCGCTAATCT
>CALFXQ010000393.1 GCA_937958285.1 uncultured Fusibacter sp.
GAATTTTGCAGGTATGATTTTGGCATTTGCCATAGCCATTCCAGTAGGTATAAAATCCGCTGTTAAAAAGTATGGGTTTTTCGATAACTTTTGGACGGTATTCTCGTTAATGGGTGTTTCGATGCCTACGTTCTTCTTTGCGCTGGTGCTGATTTATTATATTGCAATTCCCCTTAAAATGCCTCTAAATGGCATGCGAACTACCATACTTCTAGCAAGAGGCTATGATAGCTTTTGGCACGAATTCACAGATGTGTTAAAGCATATGATTCTGCCAGTGACCATTATTACAATTTCTAGTTTGGCGAGTTTAACGCGCTATGTGCGTAACTCCGTAATCGAAGTCATCAATCAAGACTATATTAGAACTGCCCGTTCAAAGGGTTTGGCTGAAAAGGTCGTTATATATAAACACGCATTTAGAAATGCCTTACTTCCTATTGTCACTTTACTTAGCTTTTACATTCCAGGTCTTTTTGGTGGTTCAATTCTCATCGAGACTGTATTTGTATGGCCTGGAATTGGCGGCGTATTATTCCGTTCAATCAACGACCAAGATTATTCTATGTTGATGGCGGCAAACGTTTTTTATGCGGTCTTGATGTTAGCGGGAAATCTCTTTGCCGATGTGACGTATGCATTAGTCGACCCACGTATTCGCGTTAAGTAAATCTATAGATGTGACTAAAGATCTGATATTCTCCTGTGATGGATGAGAAAGAGATCTATAATGGTTGGAGGAAAAAATGGCTAAAAATCAAGCGGCCAGCAAAGATGCACTCGCTGGTAAAAACAAAGCTGTCAACCCATGGATGATCGCATGGGAACGCTTTATAAAAAATAAGATTTCAGTTGCAGGTGGTGTACTCTTCATTCTGATATTAATTGCAGTTATTGTGGTACCAATGTTGTCACCTTATCAAGTCTCAGAGTTTGAGTTAAACAACAAAGAACTCGCCCCTTCTGCCAAGCATTGGCTGGGAACAGATGAGCAAGGCAGAGACGTTTTAATGAGACTCTTTTTAGGCGGCCGTATATCTATTATGGTTGGACTTTTAGCTGCGGGTGTATCTGTAATTATTGGCTCTATAATAGGCGGTATTGCAGGGTTCTACGGGGGCGCTATCGACGATTGGTTGATGCGTTTTGCAGAGATTGTTTACTCTATTCCATTTTTACCGACGGTAATTACACTCTCGGCAGCGCTGATGTTTCGAGTCGAGCCAAGCCAAAAGATGTTCCTTGTTATGCTTTTGATTGGTGCATTGAGTTGGCCAGGACTTGCACGTATAGTACGTGGACAAATTCTTTCTTTAAGAGAACAAGAGTTTATGCAAGCCACTGAGATCCTTGGGATTTCTCATGCATCGAGAATTATGAAGCATTTGCTTCCAAACGTTCTCGCATATATTATTGTAAGTGCAACACTAGGAATGGCTGGAGCTATTCTTTCAGAAGCGGCGTTGTCCTTTTTAGGCCTTGGTGTTCAACCACCAACACCAACATGGGGCAATATGATTGAGCGTGCAAAAAATACGAATGTATTCCGCTTTATGCCTTGGCTTTGGATTCCACCTGGTGTCATGATTATGATGACTGTAGTCAGCATCAATCTCCTTGGCGAAGGATTGCGCGACGCTTTTGACCCCAAAGAAATTCGGTAGGTGCCTAAATGAAAGATATTCTCGTTGTAAAAGACCTAACAACGCACTTCTTTACGGATAAAGGTGTTGTTAAAGCCGTAGACGGCAATAGTTTTGTATTAAAGGAAGGACAAACGCTAGGTATTGTTGGCGAGTCTGGATGTGGCAAGAGCATTACTGCTATGAGTATCCTAAATCTTATTGAAAGACCAGGTCGCATTGTAAAGGGCTCGGTTAAGTTCAATGGTGAGGAGCTCGTGGGCATATCCGATAAAAAGATGCGCACCTTCAGAGGTAACGATATTTCAATGATTTTCCAAGAGCCAATGACCTCACTTAATCCTGTTTTTAAAGTGGGCGAGCAAATTGGAGAATCCCTAATTCTACATCAAAATTTCAGTAAAAAAGATGCTCATACAAAGGCGATTGATTTATTGAAGCTCGTTGGTATTCCAAGACCAGAAAAAGTGGTTAACGATTTTCCGCATCAGCTTTCTGGTGGGATGCGCCAGCGTGTAATGATTGCTATGGCCCTTGCATGTAATCCTAAAGTGCTTATTGCAGATGAGCCTACAACGGCACTGGACGTTACCATTCAAGCTCAGATTCTTTCGCTAATGAATGATTTGCAGAAGAAGACAAATACGGCTATAATGCTCATTACACATGACCTTGGTGTTGTTGCCCAAATGGCGCACCACGTATTGGTCATGTACGCGGGTAAAATAGTAGAATCTGCATCTGCCATTGAAATCTTCGATAACCCAAAACACCCATATACCGTAGGCCTTCTCGAGTCTATTCCAAGCCTCGATGAAGAAAAGTCGCGATTGAATTCTATTGAAGGTGTAGTACCAAATCCATTTGAGTTACCACAAGGATGCTACTTTGCTCCACGTTGTAAGCATGTGATGGACCGTTGTTTAGTAGAGCAGCCTGAAGATACAGAAGTTGGCAATAATCACATAACGAAGTGCTTCTTGTATGGCCAAAAGGGAGGAAAGTAGTATGTCAGAAAAAATCCTTGAGGTAAGGGACATAAAGAAGTACTTTCCGATAAAAGCAGGTTTTATCGAGAAGACAGTTGCCAATGTCAAAGCAGTAGATGGCGTTT
>CALFXQ010000394.1 GCA_937958285.1 uncultured Fusibacter sp.
GGATAGGTTTTAAAAGGCTCTTTAATGTGAAGGCCCGCGATTTCCCAGTGTCCAGTTGTGGTGTCTTTTCCCAGTGACATTTCTGCCAGTCTACCGAATGCACCTGAGGGTGATGGGGATTTTTCTAAATAGTCGATGCCATCGATGTGCCCGAGTCCTAAACCTGTTAATGTGGGGATATAAAGACGATCACTCTTCTTTGCAATATGGCCCAGGGTGTTTACATCTTTATCGCCAAATGCTTCAGCATCTGGCAATGCACCGATACCTACACTATCTAAAATCAATATTATTACTCGTTCTATCATAGCTACCTCCATTATAGTCACACGCAATTTATGCCAATGAATTAATACCCACATTAAGTATATTAGAAGCAGAAAACGGTTTCTATATATAATAGTTACAAATAAAAGGTCACAGATAGCCTGTGACCTTTCGATGTTATACTGTGTCTTGTGTTTGTGATGTGACGACATCACTTGAAATATATGATTCATAGACCTGTGTTGAAGCAACATCTTGATGTCCCATAATCATTTGCAGATGTTTTATGGTGCCTCCATCTTGTAGTAAATGCACAGCAAATGAATGTCTGAGGGTGTGAGGTGTCACTGAGCAATCTAACTTTTGCTGATCAGCATATATTTTAACAATTTTCCACAAGCCTTGTCTCGATATACCTTGGCCATAGCAATTCACAAATACAGGGGTATCTGGTACACCGAAGTCTATTTCTCGAAGTGCTAAGTACTTCTTGAGCTTTTTAACTAAGTCTTGGTTGAGATAGACCATCCGCTGCTCGTAAGGTGTTTTGCACATGATTCGTCTACGCTTAAAGTCTATATCGCTTATTTTAAGGGTGATCAGTTCGCTCACGCGGATACCTGTTTCGTAAAGCATCTTTAGCATTAAATAGTCTCTTAAGCCCGATGCCGAAGACAAATCTGGCGCAGATAGAAGACGCTGAATATCGTCCTTTTGTAAGATTAGAAATGGCTTTCTAGAAAGCTTGTGCTTAGTAAGCGCGATATGCTTTTCGTCAAACTTATAACCTCTGTCGCCTAGGTACTTTACAAATCGCCTCATTGAAGCCACTTGCCTTGCAATGGTAGCAGAGGATTTATCCGATGCTTGCAGATGCTCGAGGTATAACATAATGGCATCTTGAGTGATTGTGGAACAAGCTATGCAACCGCGGGCTTGAAGCCACTCTGTCATTTGTCTGATGTCGCGTCCATAAGCTTCTACGGAATTTTTGCGCATCCCCTCCAATTCGAGCATGTTTAGAAATAATACGAGTTCCTCTTTCATACTTCCCCCTAAAGACTATCTCTTTTTTGAATGACTCTGGTGCTATTATCAACGCTTTCGTGCGTCAGTAACCCTTTCATTCTTCTCTTTCTCTCGTACATCAACTGATCGGCCTTTTCGATCATGCCCTTTAGACTGAGTTTCTTATTTTCGCTAAAGGACACAATGCCGTGGCTTACGCTCATTCTATAGGGCTTGTCGTGTTTAAAAGAAAGGCTCTCTATTTCTTGTCCAATTCTACGCCATGCTCTTTCGCCAGCTTCTAGCCCACAGTTTGAAAAGCAAAGAAGAAATTCATCGCCACCAATGCGACATGCATAATCCACATCTCTGAGATTTCTAGTCAAGGCGTCGGCCATAAGCTTAATCATGATATCGCCTTCTTTGTGGCCATAGATATCGTTGACAGATTTCAGATTGTTGACATCGATAAAGCAAATAACAAAATCGCCATTTGAAACCCTTGCGCTGCGATAAGTTTCTGCCAAGCGCTTAAATCCAGAGCTTCTATTTAAAACGCCAGTAAGGGTATCTATATCTGCAACGGATTGAAATGCCTTAAAATTAAAATGCGTAACCCAGAAGGAGTTTAACAGATAGATGAGAAATGCTAGCATAGCAAAAGCGGCATGCACCCCAAAAAACAGCAACTCTGATAGCCCTGGAACAACTTGTATGCCCCCACTAGAGCGCACAAAAAAGCGATATAAAAAATTGATGCAAAAAAGTCCAATGAGCACGATTGCGCCATCTGCAAAGATCAACATAAGATGTGAAATTTTAAAGCTTCCCATTTTTTTGCGCATGCTATTGGCTACTAGACGATAGGCGATGACTAATAAAATGGTATAAATTGAAAATACTTGCCAGTGAAATGGTTTGACAACATAAAAAGGAATATTCTCGCTAATGGCTTCGCCTTTTTGCAAAATCAAGAACACCGCAGTGAGATAATTACTTCCCACTAGCATTAAATACACACCTACAGCGACTAGGCTCGCCTCTAGTGCGGTTTTTTTAAACACAATCCAAATGAGCAGTGCAGTCAATAAAACTAGCCCCTCAACCCCCCATAAGTTAGGTCGAAAAAGAAAGAAAAAATACAGACCATAAATAGGAAGGCTAACGGCTAAATGTAGACGCCACTGCTTTGCCAACTTTGGTAAAATGGCAAAACTGAGCAAACTCAGCGCAAGTGCAGCAAACACTTTCTCCACTAGCTCTCCTCCTCTCTTATTGAAGACGTGTTGCTTTTTTTTGATTGGCCTCGCTCAGAAGGGCCTTAGCGTGCTCGTGTATGGTTGCAACGCCACTGTTACCCCCTACAATCCGGGCAATTTCTCCAATCCTACCTTCTAAATCTAGGGGAACAACTCTAGAAACGGTGGTTTCATCGTTGCTACTCTTTTCAATTAAGAAGTGGGTGTCTGCCATCAGTGCTACTTGAGATAAATGTGTGATGCAAATAACTTGCCTGCCATTGCTGACCTGATAAAGTTTTTCACCTACTACTGAAGCAGTATGGCCGCTTATCCCGGAATCGATCTCATCGAAAATAAGTGTTTCTACTTGGTCGCGATTGGCCGCAATCGCTTTTATGGCCAGCATTAGTCGCGAGATTTCGCCCCCCGATGCCACGCGTTTTAAAGGTGCTAAGGCCATCCCCTTGTTGAGGGACACCATAAGCTCCATATGTTCATCGCCCCTGCTGTGAATGGCGGCTTTAGAATCAAGTTGTATAGAAACCTGAGCTTCCTTAAAATTCAGTTGGGATAGCTGTTCTACAAGTTCAATTTCCAAATCTAAAGCACGACTCTTGCGGTGGGCTGTTAAAATTTTTGCCCAATGCCAGTAGTCGTGGGTTGCTGTCTCAATTTCTTGCTGCAGCTTCTCTTTTAAACCCTGCTGTATATGGCAAGCCTCTTGTTGCTGATCGAGGTTTACTCTAAAACTTCGAATTGCAGCGATGCTGTTGCCATATTTTCGCTTAAGGTGATTAATAGCGTCCATACGTTTTTCTACTGTAAGAAGTTCATAGGGATCAAATTGTAATTGTTGAATTGTATCTGCTTGTTGGTATGCAAGCTCTTTTAACTGATATTGAATATCTGTTAACCACTCTCTTTTTAATTTATATTCAGGTAAATAACGCTCGTACCGCGACATACGTCTAATTAGATCGTTCATCAATTTTGTGAGGTCGACGTCTTCACCATCTGTATCGATAATATGCTTGCTGTATTCAAGCTCTTGAATAATGCTCTCAGCGTGTTTCATTGCCTCAAGACGCACTTCTAAGTCATCGTCTTCTTCTACAAGGGCGACTTGGTCTATGTCTTCCATTTGAAAAGCGATTAAGTCAAGCTGCCTCTCTATTGCCGCTGGGTCTTGCTCGAGTTGATTGAGTTGCTTTGAAAAGGCACTATACCTATTGTACGCTTCTTCTACTGCCCACATCGCCTGTTTTCCAGATGCATCTAGACCTTGATCTAATAGTTGGAGTTGTTGATCAGAATGCGTTAGGTGTTGGTGGTCGTGTTGACCGTGGATTGTGAGCATCTGCTCCCCTAGGCGCTTTAACTCTGCCAAGGTACACAGCTCACCTTCAATCTTGCATGTGCTCTTGCCAGACTCTAGCAATTCTCTGGTAAGCAATATGTCTTCGCCTACTGTTATACCATATTGTTGTGCTACGCTTTGCAATGACTCACCAAGTGTGAATTGCGCTTGAATAACCGCCTTTTTCGCACCTGTTCGGATGAGATCTCCTTGAACGCGTTCACCAAGAACAAGGCGTAAAGCCCCCAGTAA
>CALFXQ010000395.1 GCA_937958285.1 uncultured Fusibacter sp.
AAGCAAGATATTGAGCCCTTTATCATCTATACGCAAGAAATGACTTCAAAGGTCAACGACAGACTCAATCTCAATAAGCACCTCCGTCGCGCTGCCGAGATGAGAGCTTTTACATTGGTCTATCAACCTATCATGCGCATACTCGGAGATACTCATGCACTATACGGCTTCGAAGCGCTGTTGCGTTGGCAATCTTCAACGCTAGGCAATGTACCACCCGACCAGTTTATCCCCTTAGCAGAAGAGACTGGTCTCATTCATCTTATTGGCCACCAGGTTCTAGAGGATAGCCTGGCCTTTCATGCCGAAATTTTAAAGTTAAAACCCAATCTAGTGATATCTATAAATATCTCTGCAAAACAGTTAGACAGACCTGGTTTTATCGAGGAGCTCTTGGAGCTCGTTCATCAAGCAATGACGCCGCCGCAGTTAATAAGCTTAGAGATAACAGAAACTTCCTTTATTGAAAACTTCCAAATTGCCCAAACGCGCCTTAGTTATTTGCGCGATAAGGGGTTTATGATCTCACTCGATGACTTTGGAACAGGGTATTCTTCTCTGAACTATCTCGGACAGCTAGAAATTGACACCTTAAAAATAGACAAGAGCTTTACGCAAAAGATCAACTTGGCCGCCAACGACTATTTCTTGATTAAATCTATGGTTAGTCTGGCCAGCGATTTAGGTATTGCCTTTGTTGCAGAAGGTGTAGAGACCCCTGAACAACTACAAGCCCTAAAGGCCATCGATTGCCCCTTGGTTCAAGGTTACTTCTTTGGCAAACCACTAAGCCAGAAAGATACTATCCAGCGTTGGTTTGCAACACAGTAAAAGTTAAGAACGTTTTCCTATTTATTTAAGCGATTATTATACGCGCATCACTTTAAAAAAAAAGAATTGTTTAACAATTCTTAAAATTGAGTTGACGCACACCCGCGCTTTGTGTACACTTGTAACAAATATGAAGCTATGACGGAGACATTTGTCTTTTATAAGCAATCAAAGAGAGCCGATGTCGCTGCGAATTCGGTATTGCCAAAAGCCTTACATCCCTCCCGAGCTGTTCACTGAAAGCAACACCCATTATAAGGGCTAGCTTGTAAGTCGAACCGACTAGTCTCGTTATAGACTTAGACTTGATGGAGTCGAAGTGGTATATTCTGTAACTCATAGGATGTACAATTAAGGTGGTACCGCGGATAATCCGCCCTTAAGCATATGCTTAAGGGCGTTTTTTGTGCCTTCCCCGACACTTCAAAATGCCCATTTACCAATTGGAGGTAGTGATGATCCACGATCTGTACGGAGAAATTTTAAGCGCAAAACATCGTTTAGAACCCTATGTGAGAAAAACACCGCTGATCCATTCCCATGGCTTAAGTGCCTTGTGTGGCAATCAAGTGCATTTAAAATTAGAAAACATGCAAATGACAGGCGCATTTAAATTGCGGGGCGCTTTAAACAAATTGTTCACACTCACCCCCTCAGAACTTAGGTCTGGCGTAATTTGTGCATCTGCGGGAAATCATGCCCAAGGTGTTGCCTATGGTGCCGCTTTATTGAGATTAAAGGCGACCATCGTGATGCCCAGGCATACGCCCACGGTTAAGGTCGAGGCTACAAAGCGCATGGGTGCTCATGTACTTTTAGAAGGTCACACCTTCGAAGAGGCCGCGAATTTTGCCCAAAAGTTAGCAAAATCTGAGGGTTTAGCCATGATTCATCCCTACGATGATTTGTTTGTTATGGCAGGCCAAGGTACCCTTGGACTAGAAATACTCGAGCAACTTCCCACATGCCAGACCCTACTTGTGCCCGTCGGTGGCGGTGGGCTGCTCGCGGGCATTATCGCCGCCATCAAAATGTGTCATCCTCATATTGAGGTTATCGGCGTTGAACCAATAGGCGCTGCTTCGATGTTTCTTTCCTATCATGGTAAGCAGTTGCAAAGTTTGGCTAAGGTAAACACAAAGGCTGAAGGCGTTGCTGTGCGAACCCCTGGAACTAAGCCTTTTGAAATAGTCAGGAATTATTGCGATGACATTTGCGTGGTTTCAGAAGAGGCCATAGAAAAGGCCGTGTATACACTAATGAGGGATGACAAGGTGGTCACAGAGTACGCAGGTGCATTATCGATAGCGGCTCTCGCCACAATACGACCAAAAAATCGCGCCATTTGTTGCCTTGTAAGCGGTGGCAATATCGATCCGCTAAGACTTCAGTCCGTTTTAAGCGCCGCACAATTTCAAAGCACACTCAACGAGGAGGTTTATCATGATGCCACGCGAAGTTAAACAATCATTGGAGTGCGCTGTTAATCGCGAACAGAAGACAAGCACCGCTTCCATACGCGCCGTACTTCAGGGTAATACCGACGACTTGTATCGCGCCTTGAGTTTGCTCAGAAGAAAGGCCTTTCATATTAGACATTTGGTTTGGGACCACCCCGGCACACAGCAACTCGCAACCCTTGAGCTTGTGCTCGTTAAGGCGACACCCGATAATCCCTATTGTCCAAAGCAATTATTGCAAAAGTTAGTTGGCTTTAAGGAGATAGAAAGTGAACGATAATCATAAGAAAAACGGCGCTTTGATTCTTATAGAAGCCCTTGTTAAAGAGGGTGTCAATCAGTGTTTCGGCTATCCAGGTGGCGCAGTTATTCCATTTTACGATGCGCTGTGCCAATACAATAAAGAGACATTAAGTGCCGACAACTACAAAAAAGAACTGCGCCACTGGCGCACTACCCATGAGCAACATGCACTCCACGCTGCCGACGGTTACGCCCGTGCAACTGGAAAAGTTGGTGTTGCAATTGTCACCAGTGGTCCAGGAGCAACAAATAGCATCACAGGATTAGCCAATGCCTATATGGATTCCATTCCACTTGTCGTTATTGCAGGTCAAGTGTCTAGGCGGTTAATCGGCCGCGACGCCTTTCAGGAAGTGGACATCACAGGCATTGTCACGCCAATCACAAAGCACAGTTTTACCCTTCAAAGCGCCAGTGAAATCGCATCTATCATTTCTAGTGCCTTCGAAATAGCATGTTCTGGGCGAAAAGGTCCAGTGCTCGTAGAAATACCTAAAGACATTTTGACGGAAGTCCCCATCGCACAGCGTCCCCCGCAAAAACGCCCAAAAATCACGCAACCGCCAATAAACTATTATCAGCTCCAAAAGGCCTCCGATGCCCTGCGTTTAGCCAAGAGACCTGTGATTTATGCCGGTGGTGGTACGATTGCTGCACAGGCGAGCACATTGCTCTTGCAACTTGCTAAATGCCTGCATGCGCCAGTAGTGAACTCCTTAATGGGACTTGGCAGCATTCCGAGAAATCATCCCCTCTCACTGGGACTAGTTGGCATGCATGGTAGCGCCCCAGCAAATATCGCGCTGAGTCGAGCTGATGTGATTCTAGCTCTGGGCGTGCGCTTTAGCGACCGAGTTTTGGGAAAACCCTGCACATTTGCTCCACAAGCCACCCTTATCCGCGTGGACCTCGACCCTACTGAGCACGACAAAAATGTCGCCGAAGATCATCTGCTCCAAATGGATATAAAAGAAGCACTCAAGTTGCTTCTAAAGCGCTTCGATCCTCAGCAAAGAAACCTCTGGCACAAAGAAATCTCCCTATACGAGCAACCCCTTAGACGGGAAAGCGTGCTTTTGGAGCGGTGTTTTAAAGCCCTTTCAACCCTTGTTAAAGATGCATATGTCGCCACCGACGTCGGACAACACCAAATGTGGACAGCACAATACTTTCCTTTTTCACGTCCAAGGCAGTGGTTGACTTCAGGCGGCCTAGGCACCATGGGATTTGGTGTTGGCGCACTCTTAGGTTCGCTATTTTCCAATGAACAACGAGATGGAATACCCCTGCTCGTCACAGGCGATGGCAGCCTTCGCATGAGCATGATGGAACTTCTCAGCCTAAAGCAATTGGGCATCCCCGTCATCATCTTAGTATTAAACAATGGGTCTTTGGGTATGGTGCGCCAATGGCAACAGCACTTTTGTGACAGTAGATTCCAAGATACAACAGTTGAAGACGGTGCCGATCTCGCCCTTGTCGCGCGCGCAATGGGCATTCAATCCATTACAGTAGAAGATCCAGAAACCTTTATACAAGTCCTCGACACCCTCCATTTGCCATTAAATAAGCCCTTGCTCATAGATCTACATATTCCTTCTCATTACGGGGCATACCCCTTTGTTCCACCAGACTCAAGCCTCGATGCCATGATCTTTTAATGCGCAATCATAGATTACATCCTTCAATAATTAGAGTTTCATTATAGAATGCGCATTTCTGTTTTTTCTTTTTCCTTCCGTGCTATAATGAACTCAAATCATTACTGTTCTCAGACTTCGCACTGTGTTACAATGTGGTTATGTGCTCCGAGAACACTTAGGAGGGATTATTATGAAGCGCCAACATTCATCGAACTTATTTGGTTTGATCATTATTATTATAGGAGCATACCTCCTTGCTTATAACCTCAATCTACCCATTATTAGCAAAATTGGCCTAGGCGAGATTATAAGCATCAGCTGGCCATTATTGCTTGTCGCTTGGGGCTTAGAAGCTCTGGGCAAGAAGAACTTCGTAGCGGGAACCATCGTCACGGTGTTGGGACTTCACTTCCTCACTGGCAATTTAAGCAATTACTTCCCAGTTCTCGACAAGTTTTCTCAGTTCGCTTGGCCACTTGCAATTATCTCAGTCGGTGTCTTTGTAATGTTAGCACCACCTAAGGCTAAAAAAGGCGTGAGCGAACGCGACTTTTCAGCGCCATACGAGAAAAAAAGCAAATCTGCTCAATCCGAATTCTCACCTAACACCCAACCTGCATCTATCGTGACAAAGCCACATTATACAGTAAAAACTTACCCTACCAACAATAGTATTCCTGTCATACGCACTGCAACGACTGTGCAAATCGATTCAATCGAATCAGATACAATTACTCCACCCCTCGAAGTTGAATCAACACAAGAGATTGATAGTCCAATTGAGAACACCACTGACGATGGGTTCTCAACAGAAAAAAGTGGCGAGAAAGTTAGCGCTCAGACCATCTCCAATGAAGAAACCTTCGTTAAAGAGACACCCCCTCGTCCAATCCGACCAGCGAGGCAGCGCAGCTATAATACTTCCTTTAACTCTCGAAAATTAATTTTCTCTGAACAAGATTTCCAAGAGGGAGACAATCAATTAGATCTTAGCGTTTTATTTGGGGATGTTGCCATCATTCTTCCAACGACTATTTCTGTAAGTTTTGTTGGCACAGTTACACTTGGAGATGTTCACTTCTTTGGACGACGCTACGATGGCATCTCTCAAACTGTCAAAGACGAGCATCAGCCCCCACACACAACTGAAAAGCACCTCGTTATTCAGGCAAGTGTCATGCTCGGTGACTTGAGAATTAAATCTTCTTAATGCTTAAAAAACAACACCTCTTATGCCGATATTGTATAAGAGGTGTTTTTATATGAGCAAAGATAAATACGACGAGTACTACTTGACCTTAACCCAGGCGAAGAATCTTGAAAAGCGTGGTCTTGAAGCACAAGCGCTAGAGACCTACATCAAGATTACTGAGGATTATTTACCAGATACAGACTTTGCCTTTGAACGCGCAGTGCTGATTCTCGAAAAAAAGCTCCAATTTTCTCAAGCTATGGAAGTGTGTCAACTTGCGCTGAAGCGCATCGCAGAAGAAGATATGCGTGGCGAAGTCGAATTTTATCAAAATCGACTGACAAAACTCGAGGAGAAACACAAGGTCGCTGTCGCTTCTCAAAAGAAGACCGAGCCATCAGCTGTTCCACAGTACTTTAAGCGCAGCACTTTTTTTGCCGTTGCTACGGCGTATATCTTGGTGAGTGCGCTGCTCTCCCTTCCCTTTAAACTAGCAAAGTTCTCTTTTTTAATCTTTCTTGCGATTACAGGCCTGTTATTGATCGACATTATTAAAAATCTGCAACGCCAAATTACCATAAAGCTTCAGTCCTTTATTTTGGTTTTCGCACTGATTGTGACCATCGTTTCAGCAAGTTTTGTGCCTCCACCTGATTGGACTAACTTCTTTAGCTTTGATGGGTTCAGCCAAGTCTCCGATCAATCCACATTGGAAAACCCTGAGCCTACTGAAGAGGAAACCGGCGATTCAAGTGTTGGCGAGGCCGATCTCGATAAACTAGAAGCACTACTAGACAAAGACTTAATTATCTCTGACTACGTACTTTCGGTAGATGGTTCGAGAATGGACCTCACGGTGTATCTTGTGGTTGGCGCTACAAAAGACGAAGCTAAAGGTGCTATTTCTGGTCTTTTGCTAGAGTTAAACAGCATAAAAGGCTACAGTCGACCCGAAAACGGCGATGAGAAGCTTGGCAATTTGTACAAAGACCTCTCTGTGAGTATCGATGTCTTCGACAGCCTTGGCGCGCGCATGTTGCGCGGTCAGTTAAATCGAGCGAATCAGCGCATAAGCTGGCGCTAGTAAGCGCTAGTAAGCGCTATTAATCGCGTTTCAAGCCATCTAGGTAACGCTTTAAACGAGCCTCCTCGCCACTGTCGAGAGGCTCGTAATACGTTGTTCCCAAAAGTACATCGGGCATATATTGCTGAGGGACATAAGCATCCGTGTAATCGTGGGGATACAAGTATCCTTCGCCGTGACCAAAGGCCTTCGCCCCCTTATAAGAACTGTCTTTTAGGTGGTTGGGCACTTGGCCGATTGGTCGATTGGCAATATCTGCTTGGGCTAAGTTAATCGCGCGATATGCTCTGTTAGACTTGGGCGAGCTCGCTAAGTAAGTTACTGCTTGTGCAAGGGGTATGCGACCCTCAGGTAGGCCCACCAACCGCACGGCATCGGCTGCTGCATTGGCGACGACTAATGCCATGGGATTTGCATTGCCAATATCTTCACTGGCGCTAATCACAATACGCCTTACTATAAACATTGGGTCTTCCCCGCTATCTAGCATTCTCGCAAGATAGTGAAGTGCCGCATCTGGATCTGAGCCTCGAATGGACTTGATAAAGGCCGAAATCACATCGTAATGGGTGTCGCCACCTTTATCGTATGTGAGATTTTGGCGCTGAAAGCAAGCCTTAACAGCATCGAGAGTCACATGAATTTGCCCCTTTGCATCTGGATCAGTAGATAGCACTGCCAATTCCAAAGCATTAAGTGCTTTTCGCGCATCGCCTGCACAAAAGCGCACGAGGGCAAGCATCGCTTCATCTGTGACGATGGGCATTAAATCCCCAAGACCACGGCCGGGTTCGTCAATGGCACGGCGAATAATTTGAATGAGGTGACTTTCTTCGAGCGCTTCTAATCTAAAGATCATCGATCGTGAGATTAACGCCCCATTTACTTCAAAATAGGGATTCTCGGTGGTCGCGCCAATAAGGCAGAGTGTACCCTTTTCTACATAAGGCAGCAAAGCATCTTGTTGTGCCTTGTTGAAGCGATGGATTTCATCGACAAACAACACGGTCTTGCGCCCTGATAGTTGTGCATTTTCGGCGGCAAGTACTGCCTCCTTTATATCCTTAATGCCTGCAGTGACCGCATTCATCGACAGGAACTGAGAAGCGGTAATCGAGGCAATGATGCGGGCAATAGATGTTTTTCCAACCCCAGTTGGTCCATAAAAGAGCACTGACCTGAGCTGGTCTGCTTTAATCATGCGCCTTAACAAGGTTCCCTCACCTAACACGGATTCTTGACCGACAAATTCCTCTAGGGAGGTGGGCTTCATGCGTTCTGCAAGTGGTGCAGAAGTTTTTTCTTCCCGCTGTTGAACTAAGTCTAATAGATTCATAATGCCTCCATTTTAAAAAGCTGCCCAATCTACGAAAACGAAAGATTGAGCAGCTTTTATTATACCATGACTTTTTTCACATAGGGAGATGTACAAAGCGAAAGTAGCGCACCGTATTCCACATCGAAGGACACAATATCGCCCACGCCATATTCCATAGCCTCCGTAAAGTCTACAATAAGGTGGTCTGAAGAAGCGCCGATAATCTCGAGACGGGTATCTCTAGCAATTAAGTTCGACACATTCACATCTTGTCTTCCAACGCCTAAAATGCCACGTCTTCTTATGCCCTTGTCTACAAATGTTGGTTTATTGCCAAAGGCATCCATGCCAATTTCTCCAACGGGCACGGAAGGCTTTTCCTTTAACTCGATAATTTGCGCCTCTAATGTAAACACATCTTGATGTGTGCCTTGAATGGGTTCTCCATAGGCTGTTTCTCTACCCAGAACAAGTGCCTCACCCAAGCGCAAATTATTGATTCCCACTGGCAAGTCGTTGGGCGCTACTTGATCTAAGAGATATAGGCTGCTGGAATTGCCCCCAGAAACCATTTTTACATCGACGCCAAAGCGCACGCGCAGTTGCACCGCCAAATCTATTAATTGCGACAGGTTCTCGTGCTTGGGCACGACACCACCATAGCATGTGAGATTCACACCAAGGCCGTAGAGCTCAATGTGCTCTAGTTTAAGAATGCCATTAATGGTCTCGTCAAAATCAGATGGCCAAATGCCTTCTCTGAGATCTCCTAGGTCGATCATCAATAAAATCTTATGGCGCAGCCCCTGGCTCTTCGCCTCTAGATTTAAAGCTGCTATAGTCTGTAATTCTGAGTTTAATGAAATATCTGCGTATTTGACTACCTGTGCAGCTTCGCTGAGCATTGGGAGTCTCAATAAGACTTTTGGCGCACTGAGTTCAGCTAACTTCGCCAAATTTTCAACTCTTGAATCCGCAAGAAAATCTACACCGCCTTCGATATAACAACGGCTCATGTCTAGATCCGCACAAAATACTTTTGTAACGCCCATCGCAGTCAAACCATGGCGATGACACTTATCTGTTAACTGGCGCACATTGTGTGTGAGCTTTTCGCCATTCACTGTCAATCTTGGATACATAATTACTCCATTTCTAAGCTTTTAAGCATCAATTTAAGGGCCGACTCTGCATGTACCTTACCGAGTACACCGAGAGATGCCATAATGTAGTCATTGTCGATTAAAATACGCGCTTCAGCCGTTGGATAGAGTTTGTCGCCTTTGTTGCTAAGGGCTACTGCTTCGAGCAATGCCCTGCGCTGAGGCAACCTGGTAAGTGCCCCCCCAGTTCCCACAATGTATTTAACACTCGTCAAATCTTTTCCCACAGCCAAAGTCTTGGTGGCACCGCCATAGAGGGTTCTAAATCCGCCAGCATGGCGCTCCACAGCTCGTAGCACCGCCTCTTTAGTCAGGCGTTCGACGAAGCAGCGCTGCTGATGAGACTTGGGGATTGGCACATGATTGGCCACCATATGAACCGTTTCTTGTGAATCGATACCATAGTCTCTATACAGTTCCTTTTCGAGTTGCTCCATGCCAATCAAATCGACAATATTTTGCATGTTTACATAGACGCCAAGATCCCCTTCTACAGTGCGCTTAGCAGTAGGCTCAGGCGCAAGGAGTATGCGGTTTATTTCTTCAGAGCCTTCAGTCACGGAGTGAAGATCTGTGGTTGCGCCGCCAACGTCAAAGACGATTAAGTCACCAATGGCAGTCTTTAACAGCTTTGCCGCTTCCATAACTGCGCCAGGGGTTGGAATGATTGGACCATTTACCATCTCCCGCACATGGCTCATGCCGGGTGCGTGAATGATATGTGCTTCAAATACATCTTGAATCACTCGACGAGTAGGCTCTACATTGAGCACATCGATTTTGGGATAGACATTTTCTACAATGTGCAGCAAATGGGATTTGCCAGCCTCTTCAAACATCAGGCGCACTTCTTCGTGATTTTCAATATTGCCTGCATAAATAACGGGCACGCTTAGGTCTAGGCTGAGGATTTTTTCGCAGTGATCTAAGGCTGTATCGCGTTCGCCAAAATCAACCCCACCGGCGATTAGTATAATATTGGGGTTAATGGTTAGAATTTTTTGCAGATCCGTTCGGCGCATGCGCCCAGCGGTCACTAAATGAATGTTGGCACCAGCGCCAAGAGCTGCCTCTTGTGCGGCCTTTGCAGTCATATCGTAGACCAATCCATGTACGGTCATCTTTAACCCGCCGGCCGCTGAACTTGTGGCAAGCAACTCTTTATATGCGATTTCTCTTTTTCCCTGCCTAAAGATAAGGTCGTCGATGGCCTGTTTTAAGCCAATGGTCACATCGCCGTCCATAACAGAAGTAGGCGCTTGTCCCTGTCCGATAAAGCTTGGATTAGGGGTGCCAATGCCTATAAATGCGTTTACTACCGTGGTCGTACTTCCGATTTCAGCCACGAGTACGTCGATATTAAGCATGGTCCGCTCCTTGGTAGACAATCCTTGAAGTTGCATAAACAGGCACCCCTTTCAAGGTGCCTGTCAATGGTCACATACGTGTTGCCAGGCTATTGATTATAGACCGAGCATTTCTTTTTTGCGCTTCACGAGGAAGGTCGCGACATGTGTCCCTTTGTCGTAGCGACCAAAACCTTGATCCATGCCTTGTGCTCTGGCGATTTCAGGTGTAACCTGAGTGCCACCTGCGCAGAGAATTAACTTTTCACGAACGCCTTTTTCGATAGCATACTCGTGAATGCGCTTCATGTTTTTGTAGTGTACATCGTCGTGGGAGATAATTGTCGATGCCAAGATGACATCTGCATCAAACTCGATGGCCGCATCGACAAGCTTTTCGATTGGGCAAGATGTGCCGAGGTATTCAGCGTCAATGCCAAATTTCTCGATACCGCCGTGCTTGATGTCGATAACTTCGCGAAGACCCACGGAATGCTCGTCTTCGCCCACTGTTGCAGCGACCACTTTTAAGCCGTAATCCTTGACAAATGCGCGAATTTCGTCGTCGCTAAGAACCTCTGGAATTGGTGGGATTACGAGTTTATTCAGGTCTACAGAGTAGTTGAGCTTACCCTTAACTTGAACACGGGTTCCCTCTGAAGGATGCATCATCTCGATGTGAATGACCTCAGGGTCGTTCATGTTCATGTGCTTTGCAAACTCGAGAGCCGCATACTCAGCCGTTCTCATATCTGTTGGCAAGAACAGTTCTGCTGTAACGGTGCCATCTGCGAGCCATTCCACCTCTGGCTTGATTATGTTGGTGTTGCGGAAGGCTTCAGTTTCGTCCATGCGCACTTTGCAGTTATCTGTTTCGTCTAGCTCGTCGATAAAGATAATCTTTGAAGGATCCTCGAGGGTACAACCGCCAATAAGCTTTGAAGGATTATCTACTGCAGAAGGATCGTACTGGGCTACGTTGTTGTAGCCGTAGTGGGCTGTAACTGGCGCCATATAATCTGCGTCGCGCTTGTAAACTGTACCTGCGCCAATGCCGCCATCGATTTTACGGGCGATACCGTCGCCATTTCGCTCAGGGAACATGCCCGAGTCGACAAAGCTTCCCTTTTCAACCGCTTCGAAGTAGCTGCCGTGCTCGATAATGCTCTCGAGGTATAGAATTGAGCGCTCTTTGAGCTCGCGCACTGTTTGTGGCAAGAAGCCATCTTTGCGAATTTCAACCATGCCAAGAAGGTCATCCATAGAGACGAGGGTCTGCTTAGCTGTATCGCAGGCTTCGATATTGTACATATGCCAAGGTACATTTCGGCCTTCATCTGGCGTAATTGTAGATTGGATATCTGCATGAGTAAGGCGCGAAATCATCATGTTCATAACGTGAGTCACTGTCGCTTCACGGTTAGAAGATGTGATGTATTTCGTATTCATCTGCGCGCGCATTTTGTACTCGTCGAAGAAGTCGCGAAGGGCAACCGCGTAAGGCAAGTCAAACTTTAAGCAAGGTGCAGGCGCTGCAGTAGGAGGTACTGTAGAAAGACAGATATTTTCTTTCTTCATGCCCACTTTATGTGAATAGAGGGCATTGATACCATGCTGAACCATTAATTCAGGCATGACTTTCCACGCATCGCGTGCCGTTGCATTGGCATTGTGCGCGCCGTCGATTTGCGCGATATCCGCCCAAGTCATCAGCTTTTTAGACTCAGCAGCATCAACAAAAGAACGCACCATATTTACGTTTCTGTAAAGTACGTTGTACTGTGGATCTTGGTGGGCGCCGTTAACGCCTTCTTCTGCGAACATAACCGCAATATCGGGACCCGCTACACCAGAAATATACGAGTGATAGTTAATGGGACGTCCCACTTCTGCTTCGATTAAATCCAATGCCTTTCTGTGGGCACGCACTTGCTTTCTCGAGATTGAAACCCCGCCAATACCCTGTGGTGTGCCTTCAATTAGGCCATCGTAGTGAGACTGACCCGCTGTGCGGATAACCATGATGTGGTCCGCGCCGTGCCATGCCGCCATACGCATACGTCGAATATCGTCTTCGAAGCGACCAGATGCAATTTCAGTGGTAATGGTCTCAATAGGCTGTGGATCTAAGTTGTCAAAGTACTGAGCCGCAGGAATGCCAATGCTGTTTTCTAGAGGCGTCGAGCACTGCTCATACTGGAACTTGCCCATTTTAAGGTTCTTTTCAGCTTTTCTCCACGTCCAACCACGGCGCTTTGGCGTATAGTTTTCGAGGTCCTTTAGTATTTCGCGGACGTCCATTTTTTCATTTGCGATCAAGCTCATTATGCGCGACCTCCTTTGAAGATTGCTACAGCGTCATCCCAGTGCTTGCCCTCGATCATTTGAAGGCCTGCTTCTCTGATGCTAATGCCCTTTTCCTTTGCCACGCGATACACCACATGACCAACGCCCTTGCCGATTAAACCACGGTCAATTGCGCCTTCCACCAAAGGTTTAACTTCGAGTGACGAAAAGCCCATGCGAAGTAACACCGAACGCTCTACTGAAGGAGACGTGTTCTCTTTAGCCAAGTCCAACATCGGGTCGACAATTTGCTCGATCAATTCCCAAAAGCGCGCTTTAAGTTGTTCGTCTGTAAGATTTTCCAAGTGCTTTCTGCGTTCTTGGAAATCGTCAGCTCTAACGAGTAATCCTTTCATTCCTTACCTCCATATCGGTGGCCCAGGCTTGTGCCATTTGGGCTCTCTCTAGTGATTTGCGATGTTCTTTATTCTGCTGTTAGTGCTTTTAGGGTAGCCTTCACAAAATCGAGGGAGGCGTTTGTCTCTTCTGCCAAATAGGCGATATCGGAGTCACTGACGCTACCTGGTTCAATTTGCTTTGAAGCTACCGCGTTTTTAATCAGAGATACGCGAAGCTTGACCATGTCTAAATCTCTAGCTTTCATTAAGCTTGGATGCTCAGGCATGACAATATTGGTGCCAGGCACCTCATCGTCTGGGTTACCAAAATAGATGTGGATGCCATTTGTTCTAGCAAAGCTCAACTGAGGCTGAATGTGCTTACCAGCGCCAGTGTACTCTGTCTCTTGCACCACGATAATTTGATCTTCGTCCATCTCTTGAGCGATGGCAAAAGCCGCCACTAAAGAAGTGTTGCCCGCCGGTCCACGCTCAAGACCTTCTAGCTGTGCAAGGGCTTCGGTCATATAGAACACCTCGCCTTGCTTTACCAAGACATATCGGTCCATGTAGCGCAGTGGTCTTGCAGCAGAACGCGGTACATCGGACCTATCTGGTACTGTTGTAAAAGGCACGCCAAATCCCGTATGACCAGTAGTAAAGGATTTTTTATTAAACTGTGTATCGGAGGCCATATGAAGACCACTGAGGTCAACCGATGCGGCCACGACTTTTGTGTCTATTGCGCCGGCTTTTTTTAGGCCCCGAGCAGTTCCTGTTAAATTGCCGCCCCCAGCGTTGGTGCACACCACCACGTCTGGATCTCTGCCAATGCGCTCTCGCATCTGTAGAGCTAGTTCATAGCCGAGGGTTTCCACCCCGGCAATGCCAAAGGGCGTATAGAGAGATGCATTGAAGTATCCCGTTTCTTCTAGCAGTGATAAGAATGTATAAAACAGTTCTGGACCCACTGTAAGTTGAACGACTTCTGCACCATAGGCTTCACAGGCTCTGGCCTTTTCGATAATCTCGGGTTGACCTATGCCCTTTGAATCGAAGCACTCTTGAACGATAATGCACTTTAGACCGTGCATCGCCGCTTGAGAGGCCACCGCCGCGCCGTAGTTGCCAGAGGTTGCGGCAATGACACCTTTGTAACCTAAGCGCTTGGCGTGATAAACCGCATTTGCCGCACGACGGGCCTTAAAGCTTCCCGAAGGATTGCCCGCTTCGTCTTTAATAAAGATTCTTGCGCCTTTACCCTGTGGCGCCATCTGGCGGGCCAAGGCAGTGAGGTTTTTAAGTTCGAAGATCGGCGTGTTGCCTACACCGGTATCCCCTTGAATGCGCTGCATTTCTTCGAGGGTATAGCCAGTCTCTTTCATCATTTTTTCGTAATCGAACGCAATTTCGCCAGATTCGAAGGTACTGTAATCGATGCCCACAGCACTTTTCATAATCTCGTTTCTTCGGCTCATTACACCTTGATAGCTCATATCTCTCATTGGCCACCTCCAAAGAGCATGCTTCTAAGTTGCTTGCCAATGGCAAATATCTCGGGAACATGTTGGCCAAATGAATGGGTATAAGTGGGCGCGATCTCGACCAAAGTCCCAGTAACCAATCGTCCCGTAATGGTCTCTACGGTCACTTCTTCACCCAGATTAGCATCCGCAGTTAAGAATCCACGGACGCGCATTTCGAGCGGGCAAGCGCGCGTATCGTCTGGTGCTTGAGGTGCTCGACTTTCAGGGCCGAGCACAATGTGATACACCGTTACATAATCGCCTTTTATGGCCATATTGAACTCCTTTAAATGCAGTGCGCGTGGCAGTAAACTACCACTTCTCGATGCGGTTTCTCATGTCGCCCATAATCGCTCTAGGTACTGGAAGGTCGAGCATGGTCTTGAGGCCAGGAGATGCATTGATAATTTGAGGAATCATATTCACACACATGGCAATTGTGCCAAGTCCGCCTTCTGTTTCTGGCTTAATGGACATATTGATCTCTGGGCTGCCCTTAAGTGTGATGTAATCGCCAGTAAACACGCCTACTTGCTCAGGCTCTATTTGCTGTGGATGGTACATGTCGATAAGCACTTCGCCATTTACATAGCCTTGACCAGTCATATTGACACCCGCCACGTTGCCAGCAGCAGCAAAGCCATGAGGCGATGTTCTATCTACATCTGTGACGATAGGCGCCATTTGCGTTTTAATTTCGCCTACATTCCAACCTACTGCATCTGCAATCATCGTGATGGATTCTGCAAAGCCAACATGACCAGCCATAGTGCCATCTTCTACTTTTTTCATAAACTCGTCGTAAGGAAGACCTACGCCTTGCTCTTCCATAACCGTGTGGCCAAATGGAGATAAAGAGTTGATGCGCTCTGCTTTTACATGCTCGAGATTTGTCATTGCACCTGTTAAGATAACCACTAACAAGTCCATAATAAGCCCTGGGTTAATGCCTGTGCCCAAAATAGAAACGCCGTTTTCTTTGGCGATGCGATCGAGCTCTTGAGCTAAATCTGGATTTTGCGCTTGTGGATAGGCCATCTCTTCTGCTGTAGAAATAACGTTAAGCTTTTTCTCTAAGCAGTATTTCAGTCTTGGAAATGCCGATTGGGTAAAAGAATCTGTCGCCGTTAAAACCACATCGCAGCAACCCTCTGTAATGACTTCTTCTACATTGCTGTTAATAATAACTTCTGGTCTATTACCACGCTCAACACCGAGCAGTTCATACATATCTTTGCCAACGCGACCCTCGTGTCTGTCGCATACTGCTACAATTTCGACACCTGTTTTGTCAGCCAACATGCGCGCCATGCCACTACCCATTGCGCCAAAACCCCAAATTGCTACTTTAACATTTCTTTTCATTGAAGGTTCCTCCTGTTATTTGCAGAGGGACACTTGTCCCATCGCACTATTACCCTTTATATAGGGCTTTACACTTGAACTATTATGCAATCCTCGTGCCAAGTTGCAAAGCTAGAATAAGGGTTTAGCTTGAAAAACACACGAATAACTATGCACCCCGTGAATAGTTATGCATATCTATAGCACTTATTCGCATGATTAGAAATCGTTTTCCGAAAAAAAGAAACCCGCAAAATATTTTGCACACACCAGAG
>CALFXQ010000396.1 GCA_937958285.1 uncultured Fusibacter sp.
TGCGCAGTCTAATGTAGGGGCTGTTGTGAGTACGCATTCAACAATTGGTAACAACGCACCCCAATATCAGCAAAATTGGCAATTAAATGAGCTCCACTTTTTTAATGGCATAGGTGGGTTTAACAGCGATTCAACATACACCATTCTACTAGAAAACGAGCAAACCACGCCACTTCCCTGGTCAAATATTATCGCAAATACTGACTTTGGATTTTTAGTTACCGAATCAGGAGGCGGTTATACTTGGTGTGAAAACAGCCATGAAAATAAATTGACCTCCTGGTCCAACGACCCTGTATGCGACCCACTCAGCGAAATTTTCTATCTACGAGATGAAGATATCAATGTCTGGTCGCTTACGCCAATGCCCATTCGAGAATCCAGTGCATATCTCATCGAGCATGGTTTCGGATATTCTCAATTTAAGCACAATAGCCATGGTATTGAGCAAAGCCTCACACAATTTGTTCCCCTTAAAGGAAAAGTTAAAGTGAATTTAATAGGGTTGAAAAATGAGGGCAGTGTTGAACGTCACCTGTCTTTAACCTATTACATTGAGCCCGTATTAGGTGTTAATCGAACAGATACTGCCATGCATTTAGTGTCTCAGGTATACGAGCACGATATCCTCACTATAAGCAATCGCTATAGTCAAGACTACGCACAGCAATTGTTATTTATGGATACTTCTGAACCACAACGACGTTACTCTGGCAACAGAAAGACTTTTTTTGGTCTTGGCAGTAAAGAGAAGCCTGAAGAATTATGGCACACACAGCTCAATAATTGCGTAGGCGCTGGTTATGATCCCTGTGCAGCGCTGCAAGTACAAGTTGTCTTAAAACCCTACGAAGAATTACAAGTAGTCTTTGTGTTAGGCATTTCAAATGATGCTGATGCATTGGAAACCCTTGCTGCACCCTATCGCTCTGTAGCGCATGTTCTTGATGAACTCAACGCTGTTAAGCGCTTCTGGAAAGATAAATTAGGTCAATTACAAGTTTCTACACCCGATTTGGCCACGAACCACTTACTGAATGGCCATCTGCTATATCAGGTGATTGCATGTCGCCTTTGGGCAAGAACCGCTTTCTACCAGGCCGGCGGCGCATACGGGTTTAGAGATCAATTACAAGACAGTCTCGCCTTATTACCTATTTGGCCAGAACTGACAAAGGCACAGATCATTAAGCATGCAGAACATCAATTTGTTGAAGGCGATGTGTTGCACTGGTGGCATGAACCAAGGGTAAAGGGCACACGCACGCGAATAGCTGATGATTTGCTTTGGCTACCTTATGTGGTAGCACAATACTTGATCAGCACAGAAGACCATGACTTACTAGATCTTTCTATTCAATTTATTAAGGCACCTCCCTTAGAGGAACATCAGCAAGAAAGCTATATTACCCCAACCCTATCCAAAGAAACTGCCACACTCTATGAGCACTGCATGCGCGCTATTGATCATGCATTGCGCTTTGGCACACATGGTTTGCCTCTAATGGGAAGTGGTGATTGGAACGATGGCATGAATAAAGTGGGCGTTGAAGGTAAAGGCGAAAGCATATGGATGGCGTGGTTTGTGCTCTCCATTTTAAAGCAATGGATTCCAATTTGCGCCTCAAAAGAAGATACAAGCAGAGTTTCACATTTTGAAGAAATACTTAATCGCTTAACCTTAGCTGTTGAAACCAGTGGTTGGGACGGCAATTGGTATAAAAGGGCCTATTTCGACGATGGTTCTGAATTGGGCGCTTCGGTTAACTCTGAATGCAAAATTGACTCATTGGCTCAAACCTGGGCGGTGCTGTCTGATGCAGGTAGAGCAGACCGTGTTATCATGGCCATGAATGCTTTAGAGGACTATTTGGTTAACCATGATGACGGCATTATTCGCTTGCTCACGCCACCTTTTGATAGTGGCAATTTGGAACCTGGTTATATCAAGAGCTATGTACCTGGAGTGCGTGAGAATGGCGGACAGTATACCCATGCAGCCACTTGGGTGGTGGCAGCTTTTGCAAAATTGGGCAATGGCGATAAAGCATACGAGTTATTTGACATGATCAATCCCATTAATCATACACGAACAAATCTTGAAGTGAGCATTTATAAAGCTGAACCTTATGTTATGGCGGCCGATGTTTACGGATACAGGCCACACGTAGGTCGAGGTGGTTGGACTTGGTATACTGGCGCAGCAGGTTGGATGTATCAGGCAGGGCTTCACAGCCTATTGGGCTTTAGAAAAGCAGGCACTCTATTGCACATTAACCCCTGTGTACCCAAGCGATGGCAGCAGTTCTCAATACTATATACTTACAAAAATACAACCTACGACATACAGATATATAACCCACAAGTCTTGACAACAGGTGTAGCCACTGTGCATCATAATGGTCAATTGCTACCCACAAACGCCATCGTTTTAAAAGAAAACATGCCCATGCAGCATATTCAAATCCTGATGGGCA
>CALFXQ010000397.1 GCA_937958285.1 uncultured Fusibacter sp.
TGATACAGATAACGACTGGAGGCTCTTATGTCTTTCGAAAAACGATGGTTCAATCCTATCAATCAGCCTTTGCGCCGCATTTACGCGGCTTACTATACAAGTGTGCGTTTTCGCTTTATGTCCCTTATAGGATTCTCAATACTCATTCCCATACTGATACTCGCCATTTGGTCGTATCAATACATCACGCGTTCTCAACTAAATACCGCCTACGACAATCAACTGCATCAACTCTCTTATGTCGATTTGTGGATTAGCGCACAGTTAAACAACCGACAAAAGGAAATTATGGCGCTGTTAATCAAGCAGCCATCACTTATAGCGAGCGATTCAAGTCTTAGAAAGTACACCTCCTTGCCGCCCTCCACGCGTCAAAGTCCTAAAGAATTAGCGCTTCAGAGAACATTTGATCAATTTAGAAGCACCTTTCCAGATGTGGCATTTATGTTTCTTGGACTAGAAGATGGAAGTTATGTGGAATCGCCACAGTTTAAACCTCAAAAGCCCTACAACCCCACAGAACGTCCATGGTATCTCAACACACAACTACAAGGAACATTTAAAATAGGTAGCCCCTATTATACTTCTGTCTCCAATCAACTTGTTGTCGGCGTGACGCAACCCATTCAGACCTCTAGCGGATTGAAAGGCGTTGTGGGATTCACCATGGAGATTTCATCGCTCTCTGAGCGCATTCATAAAAATAAAATCGTCAGTAATGAGCATATGATTCTAGTAAATCCTGAGGGCATGATCGTGGTGAGTCCCATTCAGACTGACTGGATTTCAAAACCGGCAAACCAGGTCTTGCCCATCGCACTGCTAGAGCCACTTAACAAAATTTCTTCTTCAGAAGGTGGTTCAACGCGCTACAATCGCTTCTACAATTTTAGTTACCCAACACAGAGTAAGATCTATTCTGCAATTGTTCACAAGTTACCTCACAGTGAATGGAAAATCATCGCCCTTATCGATCAAGCCCAATTATTTAAACAAAATAGGCAACTTCTTTATATCTACCTGCTATCATTTTTCATCACCATCTGCCTCTCACTTTATTTTATTTGGCGTTTTGTCGGTCGATTTACAAAGCCTCTCGAATCGATTGGTCAAACAATCAGCTCCGACAATTACCTGCACCCCGAGGGCATCGAAGAAATCGAAAACTATCGCCTACAGTCTGATGAGATTGGCCTTATTGCACGTGCAGTCTTGCAACTTATCGAGAATCGCAGGCTTATTTCTGATAATCAGCAAAGGTTGGCCATTACCACACAATTGACAACTCAGGCCTATTGGGACTATGGCGTTCAAGAAGAGTTACTCTTTTTAAATCCGAGCATGTCCGATTTGCTGCATCTGCCTCAAAGAATGAGTCTCCTCAGTCTTGATTTTATCTGGAGCAATGTCTCTTCACAACATCTGCCCGTACTAAGAGCAGCACTGCAAAACCTCATAAGTGGCGACCTGAAGAAAATCGAAGTCGCAATCCAACTTCAAGTGAGTCCGAGTCAATTCAAATGGTTTTTGGCGCGCGCAGAAGGTATGCAACACGCGGGTGATGCCAAGCCGAATCGCATTATTGGTGTCCTTATCGACATCGACCAGCAAAGGCAACAGCTCCTCACTTTAGAAGCTAGCAATAATCAGCTTGAAACGCTCGTTGCCGTTCGCACCACAGAGCTCACAGCGCTTAATGAGGAGCTTATTGCCACGAACGAGGAACTTGAAAGTGCACTTCAATTTATACGAGAGAAACAAGAAGAATTACTGCGTTTTGAAAAGCTGCATACTATGAGCATCTTAGTTTCTGGTGTAGCTCATGAGGTCAACACACCTCTGGGCATTTCAATCACCCTTTCCTCCTACCTGATTGCACAAAGTGAGTCTCTACTAAAGAACTATAAAAGCGGCCAATTGAGCAGAAATTCCTTTGTGGATTACTTGGATCAAACAAAAGAAAGTCTCAACGTCTTGCACCTGAATCTCGAAAAAACTGCCAGTCTTATAGAAAGTCTACGCGTCTTAAACAAATCAAACGAAGCCGATGAGCCAACGCCATTTTCAATCCAAGAAGTACTCGACGATATTCTATTGAGCCTAAAGCCCGCTTTAGAAAAGAAAAATATTACAGTCTCTACCCTTTTGCACATAAACAAAAGTTTTTGGGGCACCCCCCAACACTTCAATCAAATCATCACCAACTTGTTGCTCAACTCCATCAAACACGCCTTCGATTCAATGAGCCAACCCGCGCACATCGCCATCCGCATTGCGCTCCAAAACAAAAGTCTCATGATCACTTACACCGATAATGGATCTGGCATACCCGATGCTGTCGCCAAACACATATTTGATCCCTTTTTCACCACAAAAAGAGGCTCTGGCGGAACAGGCCTCGGTCTTTACCTCGTCTACAATCTCGTTACCATCAATTCAGGTGGCTCCATTCAATATCAACCCTTACACCCACATGGGTCACAATTCAACATCACCCTACAATCGAATGAACCCAAGGAATAACCCTTTAGCAACGCGCTATTTAATGCCAAATGCTCACCCTGTCTACAGAGGTAAAATTAAAACCCAAAAGGCGCACGCACCTATTTGAGCGCCTTTTGGGTTTTAAATGCTATAAGCCCTGGTAAAACCACTTTAAATATATTTGACCTTCCTAAATTCACATATCTTACCGTGCCAAATCCTTCTGCGACTTTTTTGATTTTTAGCAATCCTAAACCATATCTTGTGAACCGACCTTGGCTATCAAAGCGCAATGCTTGTGCATATAGCCAGGCATTTCTTCGCTTTGGAGAAATGGCTCTCATAACATGATGAGGGTTTTCGGATTCCGACATCGACCCTGGATTCGTGATTTCTACGCGCTTTTCACTGATAAACACCGTGATCTCTCGTGTGGAATCACAGTAATCCCTATGAATAAGCGCATTGCACAGACATTCTTCAAAGAGCACTTTGGGATATTGGTACTGGTCGCAAAGAGGTTCTAATAGAGTCATTGCCTGATCAAGTAGGCTAAGCAAAGGGCCTCGATAAAAATACTGACTTCTCACGCCCAACGCATCGACCACAATACATTTAATGCCTGTATGCGGTAAGAACCTCTGCGGATCCAACCCAAACATGACTAATGCACCTACAGTCGGATAATGGCGATTATCTTCGCTATCGTGATAGATTAAACCCAGCTGCATGAGCATATGGTAATCTTTATTATTGTATGCCTCACCAGTCATATCGATTAAATACCGATTAATCGCATCTTGATCAAGATCTAAAAGTCTCGCCTGCCTTACAGGCATAGCCTCAGGTATTACAATGCCACCTTGCTGCATCATTGACGCAATCTCGTCGCGATGTGCAAAGTCAGTGGTTGAGCCTCGCCTTATATAAAATGCCCCTGTCTGCCTCATCTGATGTGGCCTGCTGGCGCTTTTATAGACAGTGACGATAACGAGCCACTTACCCTCTAATTCTAAGTGCTCAACACTTATGGCAATCGGAGGTTCACTTCTATTTTGTACAATCTGCTGGATCTTCTCTTCGGGGTAATCTTCTGGGTCTACGCCCACAACTTCACGTGTTTTATCGCGAACGCCAATAACGATGTACCCTCTTCCACCAGATGTATTGGCCAAGGCAATTACATCCTTGGCAATCTCCTTTTTATGGGTCTCGGTAACCAAGGGCATCAATAATTTATAGTCGAGTTTTGGACCTTCTCTCTGGCTCAATATTCGCTTAAGCTTATCTCTGTCCATGGCATCACCTCCCAACTCTATTTATAAGATACCCACCACGGCCTACTATAAGCAGTTTGTGGTGAACGCTCACCATAGAAAAATCCCCATTGAGCATTGCAAAAATGCTTAACGGGGATTTTTATGCATCTCATTTACTTTTCGAAAAAGGCTTTATAACCTCTGAAGGTCATGAACAAATCCGCCTTAGAGATGACCTCGTAAGGGCCATGCATACTGAGAACCGGCACGCCACAATCGAGTACCTCTGCACCGCGATTAGCAAGAATGTATGCAATGGTACCGCCGCCACCTTGATCGACTTTGCCAAGCTCACCTGATTGCCAAATGACGCCCGCATCTTCGAAAACATCGCGTACATAGCCTACAAATTCAGCATTTGCATCTGAGCAGCCACCTTTGCCACGCACGCCCGTATATTTAGAAAGACAAATTCCATAATTGACCTTCGATGCATTGCGCTTATCTAGAACCTCTGGGAAGTTAGGATCGAAAGCTGCCGTTACATCTGCCGAAAGAACTTTTGTATGTGTGAATGCCCTTCTGAGCAGAAGCTCATTGTATTGACCATTTTGAAGTTGAATCAATTCTGCCACACAGTTCTCAAAGTAAAGTGACTCCGAGCCTGTATTGCCATTTGAGCCCACTTCTTCTTTGTCCATAAACATGCCCACTGCTGTAAAGGGCGGATTTTCAGTCGCAAAAATCGCCTCAACGCCTGCATATGAACACACGCGGTCGTCATGACCATAGGCGGAGATCAAAGACCTATCGAAACCTACATCTCTCGCTTTACCCGCAGGCACAATCTCAATTTCAGCTGTAACAAAGTCGACTTCGCGAATGCCATAAACCTTCTCGAGGTGATTAAGCACTGCTTCTTTAACTTTTTCTTTGGCGCCAGTCTCTTTTACGGGCATCGAGCCAATCAACACGTTGAGCCCTTCACCGCTAATGCCCTCGCCAAGGGTCTTTGTCATTTGATCTTTAGCCAAATGCGGGAGTAAATCCGTTATAAAAAACACAGGATCTTCATCGTCTTCACCAATAGCGATATCAACCACTTCACCACCTGGTTTTACAATGCGACCATGTATGGCCAATGGCATCGATGTCCACTGGTACTTCTTTATGCCACCATAATAATGTGTTTTAAGCATTGCGAGTTCTGATTCTTCATATAAAGGGAAAGGCTTTAAGTCGATACGCGGTGCATCGATGTGACCGCCTACGATGCGCAGACCTTTCTCTATTGGCTGTTGACCAATTACAAACAAGATTACCGCTTTATCGCGGTTAATGGCATATAGCTTTTCTCCTGCTTTAAGCGCTTCACCCGATGCAATTCGCGCCTCTAAATCTACATAGCCATTGAGCTGTGCCAAGCGAACAATCTCTCTCGCCGATTCACGCTCAGTTTTACCTACATCTAAGAAGCGTTTGTATCCTTCTGAAAAATCAAAAATGGCTTCCACTTCTTCATCGGAAGAGAATTGCCAAACATTGCGAAATTCATATGCTTTACTTTTAAAATCAGACATAATGCCTCCTAAAAAATAAGTGTTGTGAAATCGTTTTCATTGTATCATATTTCGTGTCTGAAAGGATTTAAAAAGACCGCTTATTACATGTCGTTTTGTTCATATTTGGATGCCAAAGTACTGTGATTGATATTAAACTCTGGCAATAACAAGTGCAGTACTGCCTGTGTTCGATCCTTAACTTCCAGTTTTCTAAAGAGATTGGTAAGGTGATTCTTAACTGTTTTTTGGCTGATGTACAGCGCATTGGCAATCTCTTGATTTGCATAGCCTTGGGCTAAAAGCCGCAGCACTTCACGCTCTCTGTGGGTAAGTCTTGCCAATCGATCTTGCGTCTCTCGTAGCTCTTTACGAGGTATAAGCACGGTTCCATTCGCGACCTTCCTAATGACGACGATCAGCTGATCCCAATCCACACTGTCATCTAAAAAGGCGTTGGCACCCATTTGAAAGAACTCTTCAATGGCACTTTCCTTGGACTTTGATCCGAGCACAACGATGGGAAATATGATTCCTGTATCTTTAATGCGCCGCAATAGATACAATATGTCTAACTTCATGCCCAAATCCCCAATCACCAATACATCTGGCGGAACAATCAGGCACTTTTCTAGTGCGTCCTCATGGCCATGGCTCAGCCATATGAGTTGCATATCTGAATGATGTGCCATTAGACTTCTTATGCCATCGCACATAAGTGGCCAACTGTGAACCATCGCAATTTTCACGTTTGCATCCTTTCTCACACCTTAGATATAGCGGCTGCGCATGTGTTTCTTGGTCGCTGTGTTTTTACATAAATTAGGACCTGCGTCTTTGACGAGGTCCTTAGATATCAAGCCTTTCACTCACGCAATTAGGATTTAAGTCCCATAACAGCAAGGCGTTCTTCATCGTTAAATATATGCGCTAAATCCAAAACAATGGCGATGCGGTCGTCAATCTTGGCGATACCCGAAATATATGCACGTTCTTTGCCTTTAATAATTTCTGGTGCCGCTTCGATATTTTCTTGACCAATGCGCAACACTTGTGAGGCCTCGTCTACAATAAACCCAATGTCTTTGCCATTGAAATTGATGTTTACGATTCGCGTATCATCTGAACGTTCAATTTCTTCGATGTTAAATCTCTTTTTAAGATTAACTACAGGTATAATATCGCCTCGCAGATTGATTACGCCTTCGATATACGATGGAGAGTTGGGAACAGATGTAATTTCTTTGTACTCTGTGATTGCACTGACATTGCTAATATCTACACAAAAGCGCTCGTTACCCAAACGAAATACTACATATTGCATCTCCGTCATAACTTCCTCCCATGATTTACGCAATTATTCTGAGCCTCTTTTAAACAGTTACTTTAAGCACCGATTTACATTACTGCTTAACATACTTAACAGTATCTAAGTGCCCTTTAACATATGTTCTTAAGTTACCCAAATATTCATCGCGTAACGCTTTTTGTTCACTAAGTTCTTCTGGATTTAAAGCTTCTTTTTTTGCCTTTCTGGCTAGTTCATTTAATCGATCTAATTTTGTCTTTTCTAACATGTCTTCACCTCAATCGCAAAGACCCAAAGGGCAATTGCCTTTTGGGTCGATGTGCTATTTTATGCTTTTAATTGTCCTACAAGTTGCTCTACTTTGTCAACAAGAACATGTGAGCGAATGAGCGCTTCTACCTTATTAATATCCAAATACATCACGCGGTCGTCTTCAAGTGTAGGTACTTGGCTACGCACGAGATCGTACACGATTTTTGTTGCCGGTGCCATTTTTGAAGGATCGCCAAAATCCATCGCCTGACAAGCGGATAAAAGCTCAACAGCAAGTACATTGATGACATTTCCTAAAATATCACCAGCTTTTCTAGCTGCAATTGTTCCCATACTCACGTGATCTTCTTGATTTGCAGAGGATGGTATTGAATCTACCGACGCAGGATGTGCCAATACTTTATTCTCTGAGACGAGTGCAGCCGCTGAATACTGCATAATCATAAATCCAGAATGCAAGCCGCCCTTGCTCGTTAAAAATGCAGGTAAACCCGACAATTGAGGATTCACGAGGCGCTCAATTCTTCGCTCTGAGATATTTGCAATTTCTGCAAGGGCGATACCCATAAAGTCAAAGGGCAGCGCCATGGGTTGGCCGTGGAAGTTGCCCCCAGATAAAGCGTCACCTTCTTCTGGGAAGATAAGCGGGTTATCTGTTACTGCATTCATTTCTATAAGTACTTTATCGTGAATAAATGCCAGTGCATCTTTTGAAGCACCGTGTACTTGAGGCGTACAACGCAACGAGTATGCATCTTGCACGCGAATTTGACCTTGTCTTGTTGTTAATCCGCTTTGATCTAACAGAATTCTGAGATTCTCAGCCGCAGCCATTTGACCTTGATGCGGTCTTAAGGCGTGAATGCGTGGATCAAATGCATCGATGATGCCGTTTAACGCCTCTACGGTCATTGCGGCGGCAATATCTGCGAGCTTTGAAATCATCAAGCCGTCGTACACCACATGCGCACCCATAGATGTCATTACCTGTGTGCCATTGATTAACCCAAGGCCTTCTTTAGAAGTCAATGTCACAAGGGGAATACCCGCTTTAGCCATCGCCTCAGCGCCAGGAAGACGTTGGCCATTAAACCACGCCTCGCCTTCGCCAATCATAACCAATACCATATGCGATAATGGCGCTAAATCGCCACTGGCACCCAAAGAACCCTTTTGTGGAATGACAGGTGTAACTTGTTTATTGAGCATATCGAGTAGCGTTTGAACCGTGCTTAGGCGCACGCCCGAATTTCCCTTTGACAAGGCATTTGCCCGCAAAAGCACGATACCTCTAGATACTTCAGGCGAAAAAGGTTCGCCAACGCCGCAAGCATGAGAGATAATCAGGTTTCGCTGTAAATTCTCAGTTTCGTCTTTTGAAATTGAGACATCGCTGAACTTGCCAAATCCAGTAGTGATACCATAAACGACCTTTTTTTGATCGACGCAGTCGTCCACAAGTTTTCTAGCCTTCTGAATAGCCACTTTAGACGCCTCTGTAAGCGATACTTGTTCGAAGCCACGCGTTACAGATATAAATGCTGCTAAATCCAGGCTTTTTCCATCGATTAATAACATTTCAATACCCCCTATTAAACACACCAAATACGATGCTTTCACTTAGGATAAATTATATCACACCGCGGAACACTAGGTGCTTTATGCGGTTAAAGCATCCCTACTTCAATAAAAAGAACGGCCTGTGGCCGTTCCCGCTAGCGCTTCTTGTTTTTAGATGTTTGCGTCTGTGTGACGGTTGCTTTCTTGCCCTTTTGAGCCGCATTGCCCTTTTGAGGCATTTTGCCCTTTTGAGCCGTTTTGCCCTTTTGAGCCGTTCTTTCCTTAGAAAGCTGTCTCGGTTTAATCAAGCACTTTGGCCCAAAGCCAATTAAGTCCATTCTATGGGCAAGCTTTAAGGCCTGCTCCACCCAACTGTAATTTTCTGGACGGCTATACTGCAAAAGGGCGCGCTGCATCATCTTCTCTTCGAATGTATTGGGGACGTGAACGGGTTTACCATCTCTGGGGTCTATACCTGTATAGTACATTGTGGTACTAATGGTCCCAGGTGTCGGATAAAAATCTTGAACCTGCTCCGGCTGATAGCCTGTATCGCGCAGGTATTCTGCAAGCTGAATAGCGCTTTTCAATGTACTTCCTGGGTGCGAACTCATCAAATAGGGTACGATGTATTGCTCTTTCCCAACTTCCGCCGTGGTGCGATAAAAGCGATCGACAAAGTCAGTATACAACTGGCCACCAGGTTTGCCCATAAAATGAAGAACTTCTGGGGCAATATGTTCTGGTGCAATTTTCAATTGCCCAGAAACGTGGTGTGCACAAAGTTCTTTTAAAAAGGTTTCGTCTTTGTCTGCCATAAGGTAGTCGTAGCGCAAACCCGAGCGCACAAAAACCCGCTTCACCCCTTTGACCTTCCTCAGTTTTCTAAGGAGCTGTAAGTAATCTTGGTGATCGACTACCAAATGCTTACATGGTTTTGGGAATAGACAATCCTTGCCTCGGCATGTTCCCACTTTTAGCTGCTTTTTACAAGACATATGCCTAAAGTTCGCCGTTGGACCACCCACATCGTGAATATTGCCCTTAAATCCTGGCCCTTCGGCCATAAGCTCTGCTTCAGTGACAATGCTCTGGTGTGATCGGGTTTGTATAATGCGCCCCTGGTGAAAGGTGAGGGCACAGAAAGAACAGCTCCCAAAGCACCCTCGCTCACTTACAAGGCTAAATTGGACCTCTTGAATGGCGGGTATGCCGCCCTTTTTTTCGTAAATGGGATGTGGACATCGCATATAAGGCAGTGCATAGATGGCATCCATCTCACTTTGAGTTAAGGGCATTGAAGGTGGGTTTTGAACAAGTACTTTTCGGCCATGAGGCTGAATCAGGCGCATACCGCGGATGGGATCTTGTTCGAGGTACTGATGCTTAAAGGCCTTTACATAAGCACCTTTATCTGCTGACACCTCATCAAAGCTCGGCAATACAATTGCATCCGGATCTTCTGGCACAGTGTCGGCAATATAACATGAACCTGGAATATAGTTGATGTGTTCGATGCTTATGCCAGAGGCGAGGGCATCCGCTAGGGCGACTATGCTTTGCTCCCCCATGCCATATAAGAGCAAATGCGCTTCAGAATCCACCAAAAGTGAGCGGCGCACAGAATCAGACCAGTAGTCGTAATGGGCAAAGCGTCTAAGGCTCGCTTCAATGCCACCTATCACAATTGGCATTTTTTTAAAAGCTGCTCTAATGAGATTGCAATACACCAAGGTGGCCCGATCGGGTCTAAGGCCCATCTGACCGCCAGGGGAGTAGGCGTCCGTACTGCGACGCTTTTTCGAGACACTATAATGGTTGACCATTGAATCGATATTGCCACCAGAGACTAGAAATGCGTACTTTGGCCTTCCAAGCACTTTTATTGCCTCAGGATTTTTCCAATCTGGTTGTGCGATAATGCCCACACGATACCCCGCATTTTCTAAAACACGCGAGATAATGGCATGACCAAAAGAAGGATGATCTACATAAGCATCGGCGCTGACTAAAATGAAATCGCACTGATCCCAACCACGCGCCAACATATCCCCTTGATCAATCGGTAAAAATGACATGTAACTTCCTTTCTAGAACGCAACAAGCTTATCTTAAAAACGTCTTGTTGAATCGCGAATAATAATTTCGTAAGGCATAAGAATCAATTTGTCTTTAGGTTCTTGTCCATTGATTTTTTTGATGATCAATCGCACTGCAATCGCGCCAATATCGTAGATTGGATGCTTAATCGTAGTTAACTTCGGACGGTAGATTCGAGAAATTCTAGAATCGTAAGAACCAACCACGCTAATATCTTCTGGGACGCGCTTTCCGTTATCTACTATGGCGTTTATTGCCCCCACCGCCATCTCATCTGAAGTGGCAAAAATTGCGGAGGGGACCTGTCCACCCTTGAGCATCACATCGACGATTTTATAGGCCTCTTCTAATTCAAAATAGCCCTCGTAAATATTCTCTGCCTTAAATGGAATATGATTTTCTTGTAGTGCCGTTTGATACCCCTCCAACTGGTCTCTACCAAAGGATTCTTCATCATCGCCAGAACGAATTAACACAATATCTTTGTGGCCCAATGTCACAAGGTAATTTGTCATATCGTATACCGACTTCTTTTGATCCACAGAAACCGAGAGAACCCCTAAATCTGAGCCATCTCTATTGATCATCACAATGGGAAGGTTCAGATTTTTGAGAATATCTTTATGCACCTCGTTAATTTTTCGAGTGATAAAGATAATGCCCTCTACTTGTTTTGATTTAAACAAGTCAAAATAACGCATCTCTTGCTTAATCTCACCATAGCTATTGCATAAAATAATATCGTATCCATAGGTCTTTGCTATTTCTTCTACGGCATTGAGAAGCTCCCCAATATAAGTTGACGATATATCTGGCACCATAACGCCAATCAACTTTGACTTCTTCATAACCAAATTTCTAGCAACTGGATTTGGACTATAACCCAGTTCTTCAATCACTTCAAACACTCTTTTTTTAATGTCCTCAGAAACCGGTTTCGATGTGTTTATCACGCGAGACACAGTAGATATTGACACATTGGCCTTTTTTGCTACATCTTTAATTGTAATTGACATTTTACCACTCCTTATTTTATCTCTTAATGCTGGCATATACCTCTGAATTATTCGATTAACGCCGCAATCACACTCGATACTTGTTTTACAAAGTTGTAGTGCTTAAACTCAAATTCTCTTTCTTTAATGGGTACGCGAACCACAACCAATCCTAGACTGCGCCCCTTTACCATCAGTGGACAAACAATATACGATTTCCAATTTGGCACACCCGTCATGCGATCTACATCTTCAACGTCATTCCAGTGGATAAAGAAATCATCTGCTTGACTATGGAGAAAACTTTCAATAATGGACTTCGACATCCGGCTTCGCATTTTAATACGTGCGTCGCCGCGGTGGCGTTCAAAGATATCGTAGTCTCCTTCATCGCCAATAACAACGGTGGCCTCTTGGCCTTCTGTAATGTCTAGTAATGTTCCAAGGGCGTTGTTAAATTTTGTTCTCTTTGCAGTAGATTCTGAAATAAGATTCATCATATCTACAATAGCCTTTAACACACGCGCATCATTTGAGGCATTTCCCGATAAAATCCCCGCCAATTTATCGTAGCGTTTATTGTTTATTGCAGATTTGCCGTTGTATTGGGTTGTGCGGTCTCTACCGAGGTTCTTAGACTCGTACAGCGCTTGATCTGCGCGCTCAATGAGCTCCTCATCGGTTTGAGCCATAGCTGGGAAGGTGGCAAGTCCTATACTAATTGTCACTGGAAAATCATCTCCCAACAGCTTTGAATCCTTTACCTTCTCGCGTATTTTTTCGCAAACAATATAGGCATCTATGGCGGATGTCTTAGGCAGTATAATCATAAATTCTTCGCCGCCGTAGCGTCCTACATAATCGCCATGACGAACCATGTGCATAAGCAGCTCGCCAATCTTGGCAAGCACATCGTCGCCCTTTCTATGACCAAAGGTGTCGTTAACATTTTTAAAGTGGTCGATGTCGACCATCGCCACAGACAACTCATGTTGACGTTGTCTCGCTTCTACTAGCTCCTTGTTAAACTCCGTTTCAATGTACTTGCGCAAATAAACCCCTGTTAATCGATCGATGGTCGCTTCTTTTTTTAACTTAAATGTATCGAGCAACACATAAATCAGATTATTGAGCTGTTTTACCACTTGAAATGAATGTTCATTGATGTTGTTGAGGAGTTTATCGGATTCGAGGTACAAATAGCCCAGAACTTCTTTGTAGCCCAAATCTTCCGCATCGTATTTTCTACGATGTGGCACACCATCGTGGGGTTGGGTATTAAAAATTGGAATAAACATAGATGACTTTCTCGGCATCATCCCGCGCTCTACATAAAGACGCTTTTTATGCTCTAGCACAACACCCACATCTGTGTCGCCGTAAAACTTAAGCAGTGTATCTAGATCATATGCCTCCAAATGGTTTTCTGATTTAAATACATCTTCAACTTCGCCATACTCATTCACTGAGTAGATGAAGCCCATTTGAGATAAAGTCAACTGCGACAAATAGCGTATCACCAATTGCAAATTGTAACCCTGGTCGCGTTGAAAGAGCTGTAGTAGCGCTTCTGCCTTTTCTACTCTGATTTGAAACCGCTTGCTATAGGATTCGAGAATAGACTCTTTAAATTGCTCGTTGTCGAATACCACTTCCATATCGCCAATATCGAAGTAGGTTTCAAGACTGTAAGCCGAAATCAGGCCCACCCTTTGAGCATTCATCAATCGAATCATATCGGGAATATCTTGTACCATGCGAAGCTTTATTGCCTGAATACTCTCAAAGAGCTTAATTCTAAGCACATCGCTCAAGACATAACCTTCTCTAAGTTCTATTGGAAGCATCATTGTGAGATCGTGAACGATATCTAGTGCGTCGAGATGGTGTTGAAGGGCTTTATATAGGTCTTTTTCCTTTGCTAAATAAGCGTTTCCGGTCATCATGTGCAACAACATGCGATTTTCTAGATTAATCGATGGCATATAGAGGCCAATGAGTGTCTCGAAGCGCTCGGCACTGGTGTTTGTCTCCAAACTCACGAGAATAATTGCACGTTTAATTCGCTGAATTTCTGTGTTTTCTTCTAAGGTAAGCACTTCGATGCGCTTGATTAGTTCATCAATCAACTGCTTGGTGTCCATCGCTATAAGATCTAGACACAAATCGAGTAACATGTCTAGGTAATAGCGCTGCTCCATGCTATTCGACGCCATGGCTTGCAAGGCATCGAGTCTGGAAATATCCACATCCCCTGTGACTCTTCGCTCGGAAATAATGTAGTCGAAGACAAAGTATATTAGGTGATAGCGATAACGGCCTACGCTGTCATTGATAAAGGTATAATCTTTACTCACTCTTTCAAAGTATGCTTTTGCCAACATTAATTCTCTCATGCGCAAGTAGAAGACACCACACAAATAGTAGAATCGCTTTATATCTAAGTCCCAA
>CALFXQ010000398.1 GCA_937958285.1 uncultured Fusibacter sp.
AGGCAAAACTTGGCCAGGGCACCGCGCCGACCTACCAAATCATCCGCGAGCACGTCCCCTTCATCGAAAAAGACGAGGTGATGTATCCGCACATTGAAACAATGCGCAAGCTGCTCGCGGATGGCAGCCTGACCGCGCATTTGCAATAGCCAACTTTTGTTGCCAAAAACCAAAACTCATCGTATAGTAGTATTTGCATGTGCAGGGTATGGTGATAATTCTGTGTGACCTTTATGTAGGCATGCTCTGTGTAAAACATAGTTGAGCGTTAACTTTATAGAAAAACTTGAAATACCACAGGAGTAGATTTGATGGCATCGGGTTTTGTTTATGTTATTCTTAATCCATCATATCCCGATCTAGTAAAGATCGGTCTAACACAGCGGACATCCGAAGAACGCGCTCGTGAACTGCGTTCATCAGGTGTACCCACTCCTTTTATTGTTATATATGACGAACTGGTTTCCGATTGTAATGCTGTAGAGTCTGCAATACATAACCGACTTGCAGGTTATAGAGTCTCTGACGACAGAGAGTTTTTTAGAATACCGGTGAAAGAAGCGATTAAAACACTTCAAGAAGAATCTGCTGCTTACCGCGTGACTAATCTAGTCTTAAAAAGACGTGTAGAAATTCTCCCTGCTTTGAAAGAGATTTATCGTGGCTACTTAAAACCTGACATCATTTCTGTAGCAATAGTGCAACCACCTGGAGTGTGTTTCCTTGAGGTTGTTAGACAAGGCAATGACGCATATAAAAATAGTGAAATTGTGGAAAGAGAAGATTTACAAATCTTTGCAGGAGTTGATTATCACGCTCCCTTATTTCCCCCTAATGTACCAGTTAACGAAAACGCAGAGAGATTCGTCAATGAGTTAGATGCTTATGATCTCATAATGTCTGGCATGCCGCTGTTTACCGATTCAGCATCTCAAGAAATAGCGGATTTATGGGAAAAAGGTGGAAAAATAAAATAACTACCAATAGCACTTCACCAATATATGCAGTGATTAGTAAAAACATAAATTTAAAACTGTCGTGCAAAACCAGCCATTGGGATGTATCTTGGTGAAATCACATGAGCAAATTATCGTCTAATCCTGTAACGCAATCCGATATAAAAAAATATCTTAGTGGCTACTCCGATTTCAGCTTTGAGCTTCGGGTACTTAAGAAGTTTGTTGACATGGATTTTATGTGTTCGCATGGGGGAACATATGAGGATCCTGTGACAGGCAAAAGCCGAGAATACGATATTAGAGCTTTGCTTCAAGCGGATTTTATCAGAGTTCACTTAAGCATTGAGTGCAAAAACCTTCGTGAAAACTTCCCGTTAATTGTTCATTGTTTGGAACGGAAAGATAATGAAAGCTACAACGAATTGATTCATACTTTTCAGCCCAAAACACCCACACAACAAGTCGGTACTATCTCCCTTCCAGTGCCATCTGCCTTTATAGAAATTTCTGAAAGTATAAGGATTCAACAATATAGCCTTTATCCTAAAAAGCAATTCGTAGCAAAATCAGCAGATCAAGTTGGAAAACGTCAGGACAATGGTGAAATCACTTCCACCGATGGAGAAGTGTTCGACAAAATAAGCCAGGCTATCAACTCGTCTTTAGATCTGATTACTGAAGCCCATTATTTAGACAGAGATATTTTTCCAACTCGCTATACGCTTGTATGCCCAGTTTTAGTTATTCCGGATTCATCTCTTTGGCAAGCAAAATACTCTGATGATGGAGAGCAAATAGGAGAGCCAGAACAGATAAATCACGTCTCATACTATATTGGCAAAGAATGGACAGTTGGCGATAAACTTAATTCACTCAGTTACACAATATCGCATCTAGAAATCGTTACATACTCAGAAATACAAAACTTTGTTGAAAAATATCTCGGCAAACGGATAACCTTTTACTCTGACATT
>CALFXQ010000399.1 GCA_937958285.1 uncultured Fusibacter sp.
TGGTACAGTTCTTCTGCGTTTTCTTTGGTGACATCTTTGAAGTAGACGCCATCAATCGTTATATTGGGGGCCGTTTCCATCGCATAGCTGGGAGATACGTCCGTGACAACGCCAGTTGATGCAGATGCGTAAAGTGTCTGCGGCATACTATTACTTGATATTTTCGAAGCTAAACGGAACTTGAATCCTGACGATTTCGATATGTTTATCTTGTCGAAAGATTGCTTCCTTTGATGAATCAGATTAAAATCATGGCCATCTACTAGGGTTGTAGAAAGACCATCATCGCTTAAAAATTCTAAGCCATCCACATTTTCATCAAATCCAATCCTACTGTGTCGATCAATAATATTACCAGTCGCAGTGTGAACGACATTTACCATTGCGCCAGAAGTCTCGATGCTTATGGCTGATTTCTTGTAGCCCTTCAAACTAACCTTGCCTCTTCGACCAGTGTCTAAATTATAAAATCCATCCGAAGTTTTGATTAGATTGATACCATGCTTACCAATTGGCCTTGTTGCTGAAGAATTACTACTGTTTGCAAACGGGTCATTAAACAATACAATCTTATCACTGCCATAGCCTGTAGTAACCTTAGTAGAGTTACTTCCGTCCGCACTCACTTTTATATCTGTTATCTTGACATTGTTGACTTTTAATACATCGAAATCAATGTGATTAGGTGTCGCCGAGTCTTCTACATCAATAATGGATACGAATCCCTCACCTTTATTAAAGATATAGGTGTCATCACCTTCACCACCTCTTAAGATGTCACCGCCACCACCGCCATGAAGTGTATCATTACCTTCGCCACCCTCAAGAACATCCAGATCAGCGCCACCAGAGATAAAGTCGTTTCCAGCACCGCCATAGAGTTTGTCTTTTCCACTTGTTCCAATAATGTGGTCAACCGCTTTCGTACCTTCGTATAGCACAGTTTCCATACTGTTGAATTCATTATTATTCTTTAAACTATCATAAAAGTTCGTCAGCGCATGTTTATCAGATACGGTCCCATTTATCGCCTGTACCCGTCCGACGTGTGACATCAAACGATTACGAAAGTTCTCATCTTGAATGCACCTTAGGACATAACTTGAAAAGCGGTCTCTGAATGTTGCTGAAGCAATATAAGTAGCTGCCTTATCAAAAGCGACTGGGTTTTTTGCTCGAAGGTCAACAATATAACGACCCACAAAAGCACCTACAACAGGCCACCCATTTACAATGTTTATTGCATCCGTAACTGCACGCACTGTCACCATAGCAGTACCAATAACAGGTATATTCAAACAGGGAGTTATTATATCAATTACAGAATTGATAGTACTTGCGATATCACCAACTTGGTCGCCATCCACAATGTGATTGATGATATTGTCAAATTGGCCACTGGTGAATTTTGCATATTGGGATGAATTCGCACCGTGCAGGGCACCACCAGGGTTAAAGGTAACTACATCGATGCCTGAGTTCACATCATAGCCTAAAGTTAAGGCCGTGTGTTGCGCCAGTGCCCCACCCATGGAGTGGCCGGTGATGGTGCTGATTTTGTTTTGTTTAGATATGTCTTCTGCAAACTTTGCTGCCTTTTGCATCCGCGAGTAGTTGGCCTCTGCCGCCTTTTGTGCTACAGGGTCAGGCAAATTACTTAGAGCCATTAGCTTGGCTTCATAATAGGATGGCAGTTCAAAGGCATTGGTTTCTAACCAATCATCAAGCCACTGGTCGATGCGAACCTGCTTTTCAGAGTCATTGAGCTCGCTGTAGCTTCTTAAATGGGGTACAACCCTTGGTTTATTGATATCAATACTGTCGATGCCACAGCTCCCCCTGTAACTGACCACCACCTCGCCAGTAAGGCTATTTTCAAAGGCTACCCCGTAAAAGCCTTCATCCTCTTCGTTAAAGCCTCTTGTACCTTCATTGGTGGTCCTTAGTACCCGCCAGTTACTTAAAGCTTTTTCAAACTTATCGTATGTCCAATCTACGGCACCATTAGAGGGCATTTTACCCATTACCGCCATGGCTTCAACAATCATTTCTCTTTCAAATGGACCGTTATATCCACCATTGAACTTAAATTTCCTCAAATCCGAATAGGTCAATGCCGTCAATAACACCTGCTCAAATTTCGTGCTCATCTTATTCGCCTCCTAACCATATATCTTTTTCGCCATTTTCAATCTTTGCTAGGTATAACTGGGCCTTCATTTCCTCGATGGTATCAAAGTCATAAACACTGGTCCACCTGCTGTCGACTACTATCTCTTTTACTTTATTGGCATTGACATAATATCCAAACGCCTCCTCATCGAAGGTCTTTAAGTCCACCACCCCATTACTGAGCCACTTTTCCTCGTAAATACTCATCTCAATACTAGCTATCTCTCCAATTCCTAGGGCTTTATAGTATGAAGCAAAGTCGAATATTTCTTGATACAAGTCCTCAACGTTGTCCTTTGAGATGTCACGGAACATGTAAAGGGAAAAGTCTACGCGGGCTTCATTGGCCTTTTCTCCCATCAAGCTCCCTATATTAAAATAAGGAGCAAAGGTGGTATCGAAACTCTCAGCAATCCATAGTGGCGAGTTTTTTTCAGGTCCATCTACAACAGAGCCATCACCATCGGCGTCCCATGAAAGATATAGCCCTGAAATATGCTCTGCCAGGGTACCCGAAAAGACCTCTTTGATACTCTTCTCTGCATAGGGCCTAAAGATCTGGTCAATGTACATACCAGCAAAGTTATCTTGGTATCGCCCTTTAATTTCTTGGGGCCGAGCTGGTGAGAGGTAGTCCCCATGGTACTCGATGGAGAACATTTCGCCCGCTTCAAGGTCAAGGTCTGTAGTTGAAAAGAGAAAGACCATTTCTTCTGCATTATAGCTGGCTGGGCCAACCTCGATAAATTCCACATCGGGGTATTTTTCATTTAAAAGGGCTAGCATCTCTTTACTGAGAGTGTAGATGCGCTTGGAGGTTTCTTTTTCGTAGTCACTGAGCTCGGGCTCCTTTTGGGGCAGCAAGCTGCAGCCGGATAAGAGCAAGAGGCTTGTTATTAAGCATAATGCAAGCAGCTTTTGAATGTATTTTGACATTTGTCCTCCCTATTTGTTCGTGGTCTGTGATGATCTAATATATGTTAAGCCCTAAGGCGTTGTTTTCATTTCCATAGTCATACTTTCGTAAAGCTTAAACAGTGAAAATAAAACGAGACTTTACTACTCTTTTAATAGTCATGCTAAAAAAGGGTAATCATTGCAGAGCGGCACAATTTTTCTCCCATCGATGATGAAATCCACGCGTTCATAGCTTTGGCTTGCCCAGTCGTCTATAAACCGCTCGATTAATAGACTGGGCTCAGCTGGTGTTTTACCCGCTAGATTTTCATCACTGATGCTATCTAAGGGGTGGCTTCCACGGTAACTGACCACTACCTCACCTGTAGACGAGTTCCGATAGGCTACTGCATAAAAGCCATTCTCTTCGTCGTTAGGATCAATACGATTGTCAAACTTCGTTGTTGTCACAACATGCCAGTTCTTAAGTACCTCTTTAGCCTTTGAAATTGCTATTGCTTGACTGCTAGGGTTAGAGTTTTTCATATCAAGTTGCGCTATCAAGTCTTCATAATGTTTCTCTTTCAATTTTCCTTGATCTAAGGTATGACTTCTCAAATCACTGTAGCTTAATGCAGTTAACATCAGTTGCTCTAAATTAGTTGCCATCTTTGCCCTCCATCCATGTATCAAAGTTATTTCCGTCCTGCTGAACAACAATAACTACATCTGTAAAATTGCTGTATGTTTTAATATCATTCAAGACTACATCCCTTAGAGTAATACGAGTCCGCTGCTCTTTTGAAAAGTTGTACAGCGCGTTTTCATCGAAATTCTCTAAATCGATGCGCTTGTCAGTTAAGTATTTTTCGTCATAGACATCAATGCTAATGTCCAAATCCTCAACCCCTGCCTCCTTCAACACCATGACAAAGTTGAACATTTCTTGGTACAGTTCTTCTGCGTTTTCTTTGGTGACGTCTTTAAAGTACACGCCTAAAAAGTCGTAACTAGGTTGAGCGTTTAACTCATAATTTAATTTATGAATGTCGTAGTATGCACTCAAGTCTGTATCCCAGTCTGATGCCCATGCATAAAACTCATCCATATCTTCAATACCTATCCCTT
>CALFXQ010000400.1 GCA_937958285.1 uncultured Fusibacter sp.
CTTGTTGGCAAAACAGCAAAAATCAACTTCTTTAAATCTGCTAACCTCGCTGATACTGCAGGTAACCAACTTGCAAGCTACGAGTACACAGCTACTTTAAAGTAATGAATTAACAAAACCCCAGCCATTTGGCTGGGGTTTTTTTATTTGTATTCAATATTACATGCGCATTACAGGTTGATGAATTTGGCTATGATTTCATGAATAAAGCACAGTGAGCCCCAAAATGTGGTATAATTAAATGAATAAATTCAAGTATGAGGTAGCCTATGTCGCGATTAAACAATGTTCCAGTTCAAGCAAAAAAAGCTAAACAAGTAAAATTAAAAAGTTCGATTCTTAGAGTGCTCAAGGTACTCGTTTTTATTGTGCCTCTTATCGTTCATTTAATGATCGTTCCAGTAAAAGACAAACTTAAACCTCTAGTGGGTACACTTGACCACGTTGCAGATTTTTTTGTGGCTTATAAAGTGCTCATTTTAATATTTGGCACAGTTGTATTGCTACTCATGACATTTTACTACCAAATCGAGTACAAGGCATTAAAGAAGAACAACTACTTTTACTATTCACTTGTAGCTATTGCGGGTGTCATTTTAATGTCGACCATGTTCTCGAAGCATGGAGATGTGGCACTATTTGGTTATCTTGACCGGTATGAGGGTGCATTCACTTGGATGGCATATCTATCATTGGCCTATATTGCATATAATCTTGTAGATACAGATGAAGAGCTTAATGCTATTAAATTATCCTTTATTGCGAGTGCAACGATTGTCGCCATCATTGGTGTGTTTCAATTTTACAACATGGATTTATTCAAATCGGAGTTTGGAAAGATGCTCATTCTGGGTTCTAAATACGCAGAGGCGGGTTCAAAACTTGTTTTTCCATTCCCGCCGCGCACGGTATATTCAACACTATTTAACTCTAACTATGTAGGTTCTATTATGTCTGTTGCCACTCTACTTACCATAGAACAAGTTGCAAAGCAGCGCAAGTTAGCCTTGAAGGCAAGCTTGTTTATTGCACTTGGACTAATCCTCTTATCCCTTATCGGATCTAAATCTACAGGAGGACTAATAGCGACATCATTGGCGACTGTCGGCTTAACAGCTACCATTCTCATTAAATCAAAACTCAGTGCCTTTAAAAAGATAATAATCGCCTTTATTGTATTGGCTTCTGCAATTGGCGCTCTACAGTTAAACATTATTCAACAACAACTTGATAAATTTGCCAGTAGTCTTCATACAGAGTCAACCATATCACAACAAGAATCAAATCCATTTACTGCAGTAGATTATGACGGCAGGCAGCTTGCTATCACTATAGATAATAGCTATCAGCTATTTTTAGTACCATATGATTCCCTTCTGGATGTAGCTTTAAGTACTGGTCAAGTGCTTGTGCCGACTACTATAGATGGCCAGGTTAATTATGAAACACAGGTATCTGGTGACCAAATAAAAGTAACATTAAATGAAGTATCAAGAGAACTTAGCATCGGGCTTATGCGCGAGGGTTTTACTGTGCCAAAGCAAGTAAAGCTTCACTTTAGAGACGGCCGTTTTGGCGAAGGTAATCACTACCTCACAAGTGAAAACGTAAAGGTTGAAGTTGTGATGCTTTTCAAAAATGAGCGCATGTTTACTGACCGTGGATACATTTGGAATCGTACAATTCCATTAATTTTAGACAAACCATTATTGGGTTATGGTGCTGATACCTTTGCACTGCATTACCCTCAACTTGACTTGTTGGGAAGTGTAGAGAGTGGCAATCCTTACGATACAGTAATTGACAAACCACATAGCATGTATCTCGGTATATTGTTTAGTTTTGGTTTTCTTGGTGGAGGCATTCTCTTGTCAGTTTTAATTTGTGCTTTGGTCATGCAAAACTCAAAGTGGCAATTCTGGACTTTGGTCGCATTTATGTTGGCTGGAATAATCAATGATAGTATTGTTACTTTATCGTTTGCAATTGCGATTTTTATGGTAGCAGGATTAAAGAGTAAAGCTGCCAAGTCATAGGTACATATACATGCGTATTCTTAAGAATACCTATTTAAAGGAGTATATTTTGAAAATGTGGACAAAAACAAATTTAACACGGTTAGCAATATTTCTGTCGTTCTTGTATTTAGTTCCCCTGTTTTTTTTACCCGAGTCTATCGTTGGGGTTCGCGGGGAAGATGTTTTTTTTCATACAAGTAAATTGTTTTTCTTAAGTACATCGGCAGCGATTACAACGACGATTGTACTTATTTTCGTGGTTAAAAGGGAGTATGTGAGGAATCAGATCTTGACAATGCGTCGCTTTAAATACCTACTCTATTTTTTTGTTAAGAGAGATTTTTTATCGCGATATAGAAAGAGTATCCTTGGTGTTTTTTGGTCCTTGCTCAATCCACTTCTAACAATGCTCGTAATGACCTTGATTTTTTCGAGTTTATTTAAAGTGCAAATTCCAAATTTTCCAGTTTACTTGCTCAGTGGACAAATTCTTTTTAATTTTTTTAGCGAAGCGACTAACTTAGCAATGGGTTCGGTTATTGCAGGCGAAGGAATTATAAAAAAGGTTTATGTTCCAAAATACATTTTTCCTTTGTCAAAGGTAATTTCTGCATTGGTGAATCTAATGTTCTCAACGACGGCGTTTTTAATCATATATTTTGTGACAAGCACAGATTATCAATGGACGCTCATCTTAATTGTTATCCCAATGTTGTACACTTTTGTGTTTGCCTTAGGTTTAGCGCTACTGCTCAGCTCACTAGCGGTTTTCTTCAGAGACCTTAGCTATTTATACGGCGTACTTTTAACAATATTTATGTATTTCACGCCGATTTTTTATCCTGTATCAATTTTACCAGACTATCTAGTGCCTATAATTGGCTTGAATCCTTTATATCACTATATTGATTATTTTAGAAGTCTCGCTCTTGAAGGTGTCATTCCAGGAGTGTGGGAAAACATGGTTTGCATTGGTTTTGCTTTAGCCTCATTCTGCTGTGGCTTGTATGTTTTTATATCTCAACAAGACAAGCATATCTTGTACTTATAGGTGAAGAAAATGACGAAAATGATATCAGTGGACCATGTGTCCATGAGATTTAATTTAAGCAAAGATAGAATTCTGGGACTTAAGGAATATGTTATCAAAGCAATGAAAAGAGAACTCTTCTATGAAGAGTTCTGGGCATTAAAAGATGTGAGTTTTACAGTAAACAGAGGTGAAGTTTTTGGTGTAATGGGACTAAACGGTGCTGGTAAATCTACAATTTTAAAAATCATAGCGGGTGTGTTTAAGCCAACAGAAGGTTCGGTAACTGTAAATGGCAATATTGCCCCTTTACTAGAACTTGGAGCTGGCTTTGATTTAGAGTTCTCAGCAAGAGACAATATATTTATGAATGGTGCAATGTTTGGACATTCACCAACATACATGGCTGAAAAATACAACGAAATCATGGATTTTGCAGAGTTATGGGACTTTGAGGACGTTTCAATGAAGAATTTTTCATCGGGTATGATTGCAAGACTTGGCTTCGCTATTGCTACTTGTGTGCAACCAGAGATATTAATCGTAGACGAAGTTCTAGGTGTGGGTGACTTTAAATTTCGTGAGAAATGCAAAGTTAGATTGGATAATATGATTCAAAATGGAACCACAGTTCTGGTTGTTTCTCATAGTATTGAAGAGATTAAGAGGATGTGTACAAGGGCAGTTTTACTCAAAAAAGGCGAAGTTATCGCTTTGGGTGATGTAAAGGAAGTGTGTAGGATTTACAGCGAGGTATAGTGATGATTAAATTTTCTGCATTGGTGAGTGTCTATGCGAAAGAGAGCCCATCAAATTTTTCATTATGCCTAGACAGTTTGCTCTCACAGACATTAATGCCAGATGAACTAATCATTGTTAAAGACGGTCCTCTCACGAGCGATCTGGAATCGGTTATTCAAAACCTCAATTTTTCTGGAGCGTTGATAACTATTGATCTTCCTGTCAATGTAACACAGGGGCCAGCTCGAGCTGCAGGCCTACTTGCTGCAAGTCATGAGTGGGTTGCGATTATGGATAGTGATGACATATGTTGCAAAGACCGTTTTGAGAAACAAGTAAGAATGATTGAACTCAACCCTATATTAGGTATTGTAGGTGGTCAAATAGATGAGTTTAAATGCTCACCAGACTATCCAAACGCAACTAAGTTAGTACCGACACAGCATATTGATATTTGTACCTACGCAAAAAAGCGTAATCCATTTAACCATATGACTATTATGTTAAATAAGAAAGCAGCTATCGAGGCAGGCAATTATGTCTATTTTCCATGGTTTGAGGATTACGACCTTATTGTAAGAATGATTAATCAAGGGGTAATATGTGGTAATCACTCGGAAGTATTGGTCCATGCTCGTGTTGGGAATGGAATGTATGGAAGGCGACGAGGAATATCTTATATAAAATCAGAATGGTGTATGCAGATACAATTACATCGATTGGGTTTAATTAATTGCTTTGAGCTTTGTCGTAATTTACTATTACGTGTACCTATTAGGCTTCTTCCATCGGGCATTATAGAATTGTTCTATAATAGGATTCTGCGTGGGGGTAATAAATGAGTATTAGGATACTTCAAGTTCTCGATAAGATTAGCATCGATAGTGGTGTAAGTGTTGTAGTGATGAATTTTTACAGACACTTAGATCATAAAAAAGTAATTTTCGATTTCATGGTGAATGAGGATGTTGATTTAGCAACGCGTTTGTATATTGAGGAGCGTGGTTCAAGGATATTTGTAATGCCTGAGTTGAAGCTAAAGAATTTGTTCAAATATATTCGTAGTCTTACAAGTTTCTTTAAAAATAGTAACTATTTGATAATCCACGGTCATGTTTCTAATAGTGCCCTATTCTATTTAGGTTTAGCCAAGCGAGTACCCATTAGAATTATTCATAGTCATAGCTCAAAACTTTCCGATGTACTATGGAAGAGATCACGAAATTGGATTTTGACGCGGTTTATAAAATGTGTTGCAAATGAGTTCGTAGCTTGCTCAGAGGAAGCGGGTCAAGCACTTTTTGGAAAGAAAAAAGATTTCCTTATTATTGATAACGCAATTGATGTCGTCAAGTTTTTATTCCATGCAGAGAAGCGTCAAAGTGTTCGATCTGAATTAGGGTTCAGTAATGAATACTTAATTGGTCATGTCGGTCGATTTGTTACAGTGAAAAATCATTTTTTTATACTTGATGTTTTCTCCGAACTGTATAAGCTTAATAGTAATGCAAGACTCCTATTAATCGGTGATGGTGAGTTGAAGGATAAGATTATTAAGCAAATCAAGGTTCTTGAAATATCTGAATTTGTTAGTGTATTAAGTCCTTCCGAAGAAATTGAAAAATATCTCTGCGCTATTGATGTCCTCATACTACCTTCCCAATTTGAAGGACTAGGTTTGATAGCTGTTGAGGCCCAGGCTGCGGGCCTCCCCGTGTTGGTTTCAGAATATGTACCAGTTAAAGTTAATGTGACAGATGGTGTTGAAAGATTGAAGTTGGATAAGTGGATTTGGGTTGAAAGCCTTAATATGGCAACTAACAATTTCGATAGAGTTAATCGTGGTAAGAAGGTACAAGGTAGTGTGTTTGATATCAGTGTTCAGTCTCAGAAACTTTTAGATTATTATATGAAGCTAATTGGTTCAAGGGCTGAGTGATGGCTCGTACGTAAACTTGCTTTGGTATGTTATCAGCAAAAGTGATTTTTATACACGGTACAGAAGATCACTAAGGAAACAAATACTTACTAGAATTTAAGGAAGAAGAATTACTTTTTTTAACTATTGCTTAAATAAAATACGAGTCGAAATTAATTA
>CALFXQ010000401.1 GCA_937958285.1 uncultured Fusibacter sp.
TCATGTCTCTACTGGACTCATATTGAAAGGCATCAATTTCATTGGTGACGATAGATGTGATAAATGCAGTCCCATTAAAATGTGCCTCAAGGGTTTCCAGACGTTCTTGTGTTTTAAAGTACACTGTAAAACCATGGTTTCTAATCGAAAAGACAGAATGTTCATTTTCTATAATATCTGGAGGAAAATGGAATTCCTCTTCTACAAGATCCTTCATCCCATGTATAATCGAGAATGCACGTACATTTTCAAGTTCGCATCCCTCTTCGAAATGGATTATAGTCACGTAATATTTTTCTGGTGATTCTGTTTTTAGAGTGGGTTGCGAGTTGCTCAAAGTGTTTGATGCCGGAGAGATAAAGAAGCGTGGTTGTGAACCACCGGTGGACTTCACGGGCATTTCTCCCTTTCCATTTAAAGAAGCGAGATAAGCCTTAATATCGAGAACGAGTTCGTCACTTGTGCCGTCAGCGATATCGCCACTTCCAATTTTCGCGATCTCGAGCTTGAAAAAATCCACCGTTTCTAATAACAAATCGAATATTCGACTCACATCGTCGATAGATTCGGGACTGAGTTTGAAGAAATCAAACAAGTCTTCAATGGAGTGCGCAAGATTTGCGATTTCTTCATACATCATCATCATGGAATTGCCTTTAATGGTATGCATTATGCGAAAGATTTCGTCGATTTCACTCAATATGTCATTTTCACTTTCGCCACGCATGATGATTTGTTCCAACTTGTCGATTAGTTGCGTTGTCTCAAAGAGATACATCTCGACCATTGGTTCTAGGTTCATCTGCTCGGACATGTTATCCTCCCGTTACTGGTTTTTTTTACTTTCTATTAGCCTTTTAAGTTCCCATTCTTTTGATGCCAGTTGTTCCTTGAGTTGATTGTAAGCGTCTTGAAGGGCCATCAATTTAAAAGCATTGCCCAATCGTGCAATCGTTTCTATTTCATCGAGTGGTTTGTTGATAAAGTCCGAAGCACCTAACTCAAAACACTCTTTCATCGTAATTTTATCGTTTACAGAAGTAAACATGATTGCCTTAAGATCGCCCGCATCTAGTGGTATCTGAATTTGCTGTAGCACTTCGATGCCAGATAACTTAGGCATGATAATGTCGAGTAAAACCACTTGTGGCCTAAACTGTTTAATCAATATCAGGGCCTCTTCGCCATTCTCCGCCAACCTTATATCAGAATCTGGATAATGGAGTTGGATAAGATCTTGGATTTGAAATCGTATTAATCTGCTATCATCTACTATCAATACCTTCATCTGTTCCTCCAAGTTGTGAATGATTAATTATCTCTTAACTCTTTGAGTGATGATTTCTCGAAGTCGCTGTTGAGATAATCCAAAGGCGAGTAATGTCTCTTCGCGAGGCAGCAAGTTCAAATTTTCGTTAAAAATGAGATACCATGCACACTGACTCGACAAATGGACAATACTTGTGATGTCTTGGTTTTTGATGTTTTCTTCTTTTGGACTATGATGAGACATGGCGACTTCTACAATATTTAGCGGAAGCTCCCACCAATTTAACAGGTAAGCCCCTATGGTCGCATGATCGATTTTAAAGCGCTCCATTTCTTTTTCGATGATATGATCTTCGGGTTCCTTCGAAGAATCATCTAACAAAGATGCATAAGCATCACCGAATTTTCTATACATAAGCAATTGTCCTACGTTGTGTAATAACCCCGCAGAAGAATTGACAAGTGGCATCTTTCGCTGATGGAAATACTCATAGAGTATATGAGAAATGCGATTACTCAGGACCGCATGCTCCCAAAACATCGCCATTTTACCATGTCCTGAATCTGCCATAAAAATGCTATGTCCGAGAATAATATTCTTGACATTGCCAAGGCCAATAAACATAATCGCCTGCGCAATTGAACCGGTGCGCGCGCCGTAAAATGCAGAATTTGCAACCCTCAAAATACTACTACTAATGGAAGGATCTCGCTCAATAATCTCTGCAATTTTTTCTACTTCCACATCTTCATCAACCAACTGAGATACCTGTTGATAAATGGATGGCACTGTTGGCAAATTATTAATGCTATTTATAAAAGCAATCAGACCTGGATCTTGCAATTGATCTTCAAGATTAAAGAGTTTCTGAATTGCAGTAACCACTGAAACTGTATCCCAAGATTTATAGAGAAACAACCTCGCTAAATTGGACTCAATCGTCTTGAATACCTGTTTGCTATCGCTTAATTGCGATAATGCAACCCGTATAACCGAAGGATGTTTGTCTTTTAAGCGCTTATATACCGACTCCATCACCTCATCTGCATATTTGATATCCATTATAACCATATCTACCTGATCAGTATCAATATGAGCAAGCAGTGACCCTTCATCCACATAGTTCTGAATGCGATAACCTGCCATCTGAAGCTCATCTATAAGTGCTTCTATTGTTGCGTGCTGATTGAGCACGGCAATTGTCTTCATTATGGCCTCCTCCTTGCAAAGTCTAAATGTATTATATCCTTTTATAGGTAGCTTTAAGCACAAAACACGCATATACAATAAAAAAGATAGCATCTGAAAAATGCTATCTTATGTGCATATGACTTCAACTTGAATTAGTCGACAAAGACCTCTACAAAGGTTCCATCTTCCGGTGATTCAACTTCGACTAACTTGCCATGTGCGCCTTCAGAAATCAGTTTGATGATTTCATCCATATCGATTTGTTGTAAAAGGTCTTGATGTTCTCCAACTTTAATACTCTTCGCAATATCCAGACCCACTTTGACGAGTGGAAGCGGCAAATTTACATTTACTTTTGTTTTACCGCCACCTTCTGAAACTCTAATGCGGAGCATTCTCATACCATTTGCATTTACTGTATGTGTTGATTGCAAAGCAGTATTACGCTCTTCTGCTGGTGACTTTCCCAATGCTTCAAGTAACTCTAAACCTTCTTCTGCTGTCACTTTACCTTCTTCAACCATCTTTAGAATTGCTTTGCGTTCTTCCTGTGTCATTATTGCCTCCTTATCTATGCTTCAATGCCCGTTAATTTTTTTATAGCTTCATCTTTGGTGATCTCACCTTCAGATAGTTGCCTTAAAATATCTTGCTTATCGATACTCGGTGCTTTATTTACCGAAAAACCCAGTGCCACCACGAGCTCGTCTAACCTATTTCTTACTGTTGGATATGAAATGCCTAGCTCCTTTTCTATTTCCTTGATATTACCTCTATTTTTTATAAAAACCAAAGCAAAGTTTCTTTGATCGTAGGGAAGCTTGCAAAAGGGACTGAGTTCGAATTGTCCTTTTAAGATTGTCTGACAACGCGTACACTTAAGCTCGGTCACCTTCAGCTGCCCACTGCAGATTGGACAAGTACCAATCACTTCATGTGTCATAAATCCTCCTTTTTTCAATTATCTTCTGTACGAATGAGCACTTTCGATTTTTGGTCTTCAATATCTACTAACGTAAAGGCCTCAAAATCTTTTAGCGCGTCAATAAAGTCAGCTGCCACCTTATAGTCCTTGATGTAAATCTTACTCGCAAGATGCATATCTACTTTTGAAAACACATTCGCAATATCCCCACCGAACCGGACAAATCGCGAAACTAAACCAAGTGGCAAGGAAAAGTTAATGCGCGTCTCCTTTTCCACAATC
>CALFXQ010000402.1 GCA_937958285.1 uncultured Fusibacter sp.
ACAGAGTGGGTAAATTTTACTTGCTTGCTCTCAAATGACAAGATTACTTTAATTAGAGACAAAAAAGACAAAAAGACATTTGCATGCCTTCTTGCCACTTGGGGTATTTTGAAATCGAGGGGTAACTCGATTTCTTGGTTCATAATTATTATACATGACTAAGGCGCAGTGCGCAACAACACGAGGTGTTTTGATTGCGAAAAAACCGCAGACATGATAAAATATTGGCAGATTAGGGCGATATCGAAAGAATCGTACCAAGACAATCTTCTGTACTTCAACATACAAATGCTTACAGCCCATAAGGGCGCAAGACACGCATAAGGAAAAAAGTGTACTGCTACAATCGTCTTATGTAGTGGTGCGGTTTTTATACGTAATTTTGTGCTGTGGGCCTAGTCTACAGTTTTTTTTGTGCCCCAAAGACAGGAGTGATCTCTATGTGTCAAGGCGAGAAGTTGACAATTGGAGTTATCGGAGCGGGTCGCGTGGGACTCACGATGGCGAGTCAGTTTAGCTATGCAGGACATCGCATTTTGATTTACGACGAGAGTGAAGCTGGAAAACAGAGAATTATAGATAGATTTGGCACAGAGGTAAGCGTCGATGAAAAGACGTTGGTGTCAAATGTAGATTGGCTGATGTTGGCCATACCAGACCAATATTTAAGGCCTTGGATTCTTAAGAAAAACCAAGAAGATTGGCCCACTAAGTTAGCGGGTATTATCCATCTAAGTGGGGCTCTCGGAATAGAAGTTTTTGATGATATTCCGATACGATTGGGGAAAATAGCCTTTCATCCTATGCGCGCCTTTGCTGAGCCATTGTTAGAACCTAGTGCACTAGAAAGTACTTTTTTTGGCGTTACTGCGAGTCGGATAGAAGATATTGAGTCACTAAAAGGTTGGCTACCTGAACTGGCAACACGTTTTGTCAGTATTCCTCAAGATAAGCGTGTGACTTATCACTTAGCAGCAGTAACTGCATCTAATTTTATTGTTCCAATACTAATCAGTTCTAAGCATTTCTATATAGAATGTGGCATTGACGAAGATACGGCGACAATTTTAGTGGGCAATCTCGCAAGGTCTGCTCTTAATAACTTTGAAAAATTGCCTGAGAATCTTGTACTTACAGGACCTCTTGTGCGTGGTGATATAGAAACGGTTACCAAGCATATTGAATCGTTAAAATTCTCACCTAGGGCATTTTCGAATTATTTGTT
>CALFXQ010000403.1 GCA_937958285.1 uncultured Fusibacter sp.
AAAATCCACGCGTAATACCCAAGGGATTCAAGTGATGCGGATTAAAAAAGATGCATATCTCTCAAGTATGCATCTAGTCGGTGAACTGAACTTAGAAGATGTATCGCGATATGTGGTGAAAACAATCCCCACAATTGGTCCCAAAATGACGCCTCTTGATCATTTCAATCATCCAATGCTTTAGCAATTCAAGTCATTACACGAAAATCACCTTAAACGTGCCTTCTTTATGGCACTAAAAGGTGATTTTTTTTGTGTTGCTGTGGACCAATATGTTGTGCAATCATAACAATTTGTTTTTGTATATACACTTGCAATCGCGTATTTACCATGTTAAACTACTATGAGACATCGGTTCAGGATTCAAGTTAGCACTACTTCCGCGCTCGTAATCAGCGAGCTGTACAAAATTGTACTCAGAACATTGAGCGAAGCATATGCTTAAACGTCTCAAATTAGGGTACTTTTTTTATTGCGAACAAGTTGCACCTGGTGTGGTGAGATTTGGATGCTCAGTCATCTTTAATTGAATCGTGAACACATACCAAAAAGGAGCACATTTATGGATTTATCAAAATTCGAAGCACTAGGACTAAGCGAAGCATCACTCAAGGCGATTGAAAAGAAGGGTTTCGAAGAACCGACACCTATTCAAGCGCAGGCAATCCCCATTATCCTCTCGACTCTAGATGATATTGTCGGTCAGGCACAAACAGGCACGGGAAAAACAGCAGCCTTTGGCCTACCTGTTATGGAGTTGCTCGACGAGAGTAAAAAAGGCGTAAAAGCACTGATCGTAACACCTACAAGAGAGTTGGCCGTTCAGGTTTCAGAAGAGTTGTACTCATTTAAAAAGAACAAAAAGACGCGTATTTTGCCAATTTATGGCGGTACGTCAATCGAAAGACAGATCAAAAAATTGCAAGAGGGTACTGACATTGTGGTTGGTACACCAGGAAGACTTATCGACCTTGTAAACCGCAAAGTTTTAAAGCTCGATCAATTGGACTACTTGGTTCTCGATGAGGCGGATGAAATGCTCAATATGGGCTTTGTCGAAGACATCGAATTCATTGTAAAAAATGCAAATGCTGACAAGCGTACATTCCTTTTCTCAGCAACAATGCCTGAGCGCATTATGCACATTGCCAAGAACTACATGAAGCAATATCAGACTATTTTGGTTAAAAAGGCAGAGTTGACAACAAGCCTTACAGATCAAATTTACTTTGAGGTCTCAAATAGAGATAAACTTGAAGCGCTTACGCGTATTATCGATATCGAGCCTGACTTTTACGGTATCGTATTTTGCCGCACAAAGGGCGATGTTGACGATGTGACAAATAGCCTAATGGAGCGCGGCTACGATGCAGAAGGCCTCCATGGCGACCTTTCGCAGCATCAAAGAGAGCGCATCTATAAGCGTTTTAAGTCTAAGCAACTCAATATTTTAGTTGCGACAGATGTGGCGGCTCGTGGTCTCGATGTCAACGATCTTACGCATGTAATCAACTATGCCATTCCCCAAGATCCTGAGAGCTATGTTCATAGAATTGGTAGAACGGGCCGTGCGGGTAAGCAAGGCACTGCCATTACATTTATCACTTCTGCTGAATACAGACGTTTAATTCACATTCAAAAAATTGCGAATACAAGCATTAGAAAAGAGCGTATTCCAAAAGTTGAAGATATTATCCGCATTAAGCGTGCCAATGTAATCGAAGAGATTAAAGAGACGATCTTTAATGAAAACCTCGAAGAATATCAAGAAATCACTAACCAACTAATGGAGGAATTCGAGGCAGAAACTGTCTTGAATGGTCTATTAAAGTACTTCTTAAAAGAGTCGTTGTCTCAAGAAAACTACCAAGATATTCGTGAAACTTCTATAGATCGTTCGGGAAAAACAAGACTCTTTATTGCCAAGGGTCGTCAAGATGGCTTTAATGTGAAAAAAATCATCGACATGATTCAGATGGAAGTAGAAATCAAAGCATACGACATTAAAGAAATCAAGATTTTTGATTCATTCTCTTTTGTAAGTATGCCATTTGAAGAGGCTGAAACCCTTATATTTAGCTTGAATTCAAAGTCAAACAACAAAAAACCTCTTGTCGAGCATGCAAAACCTGGTCAAATGCCTGGTGGTGATGGCTTTAAGCGAAAAGAAGGCTTTAAAAAAGAAGGCTTCAAAAAAGAGGGATACAACCGCGATGGTGGTAGCCGTAATGCAGGTAGTCGTGATGGCTATAAAAAAGACGGGTACAAAAAAGAAGGTTTCAAAAAAGAGGGATTTAAAAAAGAAAGCGGAACTGGTGACGGTGCTGTTAAAGAACGTGCAAAGCGTGCGCCAAGAGTGAAAAAAGAAGAGTAGTCTAATCTTATTGCTAAAGTATTTAGTGTTTAGGAGGTCGTCTATGAAACGCATTGGCAAAATGATTGTATTTTTGAGTTTTGTGTTTGCTTTGATTGCCTTGGTTTTTTATGTGATCCAGTTGTCTCGAAAGCACCAGCTTAAAGACCTCGTCGAGGGGCTAGTGAAGTCGAGACAAACGGGAGAACTTGTAGATATGGATGGAAAAGGTGTGAGATGGGTGGGGCGAAAGTCTGCTGAAAACGCTCGTGCCTTTGAAGCCAAAATGGCGGTTATGGGCTATGTGCCAATTGGCACATACGGACGGTCGCATCTTTACAGCCGTGATGGCGAAGAGGTACTTGTCAAGGAGACAACTTTAATGCATCAGTATGTTGTTTTTGAGATTTTTAACGAGTCGTACTTCCAGCTACAAGAGGTCGCTTAACCCATTGATATCCATGGTTTTCAAGAGATTTTATAATCGCTTTAATGTAGGAAAAAAAAGAAAAAAAAAGTAACGAAAAGAAGTTGACATGGTCACTGGCCATATGATAAGATTTATCTTGTCGTTAGGTAACGCAAGCGTTGTAAACCAACGCACGTTCTTCCAAGGTAGCTCAACGGCGGAGCAACCGGCTGTTAACCGGTAGGTTGTGGGTTCGAGTCCCACCCTTGGAGCCAGATTGCCTGGGTGGCGGAATAGGCAGACGCACAGGACTTAAAATCCTGCGAGGTTAATCCCTCGTACCGGTTCGACCCCGGTCCCAGGCACCAGTTTTTAATTTCATATCGCGGGATGGAGCAGTTGGCAGCTCGTTGGGCTCATAACCCAAAGGTCGTA
>CALFXQ010000404.1 GCA_937958285.1 uncultured Fusibacter sp.
CCATAATGAGTAAAAACTATGACAGTGCTGATAAAAAATTGACACTTTATATCGAAAATGCACTAGGACAGTTTGAAATCATCCAAAAAAGCTCTGATTAGAGCTTTTTTTATTTAGGTCATTCCATACTTGACAGTGCGCGCCAGGATTGTTACAATATTAACAATAAAAGAGTGCAAAAGAGGAATAATTATGAAAGAGCGCATGATATTAACAGATATAAAGGCGATTAAAGCGTATTCGGAACCCTATAAGCTAATGATTCTTCAAATGTACTACCAAATGCACAGACCTGCTACGGTTAAACAAATTGCCGACGAAATGCAAGAAGTTCCTGCAAAAGTACATTATCACGTTAAAAAATTAGAAGCTGCGGGCATTTTAAAATTAGTTTATACAAGAGACATCAATGGCATAATCGCCAAATACTTTGAACCAACGGCTAAGCACTATGAAATCGCACATCATGCCATAAAACTACAAGTCTATGAGAACTTTGATCGCAGTATTCACAACGATGGTCTGTCACAAATCTTCGATGTACACAAAAATCACTGTATTCAGGCAACGAATATTCCAACGGCGGTTGAGCCGTTTATCTTATCCTCAGATTTGTATCTAAACCAAAAGGAGTATGGTGAATTAATCGCGTATATGGAGAATCTACAAGAAAAGTGTAAGCGAAAGAGTGGCAAGAAGAAGGCTTATAAACTTTTGACGTCAATTTCACAGATGAATTCAATCGAGAGCGTTTAGAACGCTCTTTTTTTGATATAAAGTATGTAGTAGCTATTTACGAATACCTTGAAAAGAGGGTGCGTTATGATTTTTCAATATAAACACGATATACATGTGGATCGCAAGCAAAAAAGCTATGGCTATCTTACAGGTCATATTGATCACTTGTCGTGGTATGCATTGCTTCATAAAGAAGATGTAGCCCATGGTATCGATTCATCTACGTTGAAAAAGGGATTTGGGCGAATCACGAGACTATACCTATACGAGGAAAAGTCTACCTTTGAGGGCAATCCGTTTGCACCATCTATGTCACTAAAAAGGACCATTCACGCTGAATTTGAAGATGGGTGGAAGATACTGAACCCGGCCTATCTATCTTTTGTGGAAGAATTGGTTTTATTCATCGAGCGCAGATATTCATTTAGACTACTTAAGTGATTGACTTTTTACTTTGGTTTTTGTATGATAGCTTTAAGTTCTACGAGAAAGAGAGTACTTGTGCATAGGGTATAGAGAGGGCATGGTGCTGAAAATTGCCTACTGACACACGAGGAAGGTCACTTTTGAGAAATGCTTCCGAACTGGTACTATGCCAGATTAAGAAGTTTCGGGTCATGCCGTTATCCATGTTTGAGCGCCTAGGAAGAAGGGTGGTACCGCGGTTATTCCGTCCCTTCACATATGGGCTTTTTTTGTTTTTTGAAAACTTATACAGTAGGAGGCAATATGAATATTCACATGGAAGGGCGTTATCAGCCCAAAGATTTCGAAGCGCGTATCTATAAGCTATGGAGCGATGCCAACGCGTTTAAAGCAGATGTAAATCCAAATAAGAAGCCTTTTACAATTGTACTCCCACCACCTAATATAACGGGCCAACTCCACATGGGCCATGCCCTCGACCACACATTACAGGATGTTCTAATTCGGTTTAAACGCCTTCAAGG
>CALFXQ010000405.1 GCA_937958285.1 uncultured Fusibacter sp.
CTAAGATTGCCTTCACTTGCATGCCATAGATTTCTGGATAGGTAATGGCCAGTCTACACCCTCTGTGTCCTAGCATTGGATTTTGCTCAGCTAGACTGTGTACTTTTTCAACAACCTGCTGCAAAGGAAGTTCCAGGCTTTCTGCTAGCAGTTTCATTTCTTCTTCTGTATGGGGTAAAAATTCGTGAAGTGGTGGATCTAAAAGACGCACGGTCATTGGGAGTCCATTGAGCTCTTTATACATCTGGTAAAAGTCTGCGCGTTGATAGGGCATGAGCTTATCGAGGGCATTTAAACGTTCTGTTAGGTTATCTGCAAGAATCATTTCTCGCATCGCCAATATGCGCTCTGCTTCAAAGAACATGTGCTCTGTGCGACAAAGGCCAATGCCACTTGCCCCAAAGCCAATGGCCACCTTAGCATCTTGTGGTGTATCGGCATTTGCCCTCACACCAATGCCGCTATAATCTTCTGTCCACCCCAAAACGGTGATTAAGTCCTCAGATATGCCCTGAACATTGCGCTCGAGCGCACCCGCATAAATTGCACCTGTACTGCCGTCGATGGACAACCAATCGCCTTCATTCAAGGTGAGGTTGTCGGTTTTCATCACTTTAAGTTGCTCGTCGACAAACACATCGCTGCACCCCGCGACACAACATTTGCCCATGGACCTTGCAACTACTGCTGCATGAGATGTCATGCCACCCCTGGCCGTCAAAATGCCTTCGGCGTGGACCATGCCTTCTATATCTTCTGGAGAGGTTTCCTTTCTAACTAAAATTGCCGGACTACCCTGCTTTTTTGCGGCAACTACATCTTCTGCATGAAAGAATATTCGCCCCACTGCAGCACCTGGCGACGCTGGAAGTCCGTGCGCAATGGGTTGCTGGCTCTTAAGCGTGTTCTTGTCAAAGCTTGGGTGAAGCAATTTGTCGATGGACTTGGCGTCAATTTGCATAAGCGCCTCTTTTTTTGTGACCAATTTTTCACGGACTAAGTCGATGGCAATTTTTAGTGCGGCTTGAATCGTCCTCTTGCCAGAGCGGGTTTGAAGCATATACAATTTGCCTTGTTCAACGGTAAACTCTATATCTTGCATATCGCGGTAGTGCTTCTCAAGATGGTCGCACACCGCCATCAATTGATGGTAAACCTCAGGCATCTCTTTTTCTAGGCCTGCAATGGGCTTTGGTGTACGAATACCCGCCACCACATCTTCACCTTGAGCTTGTATTAAAAATTCACCATAGCGCTCTTTAGCTCCCGTAGAAGGATTTCTTGTAAACAGAACGCCTGTGCCCGACTGTGCATCGTAGTTGCCAAAGACCATCATCTGCACAGTGACAGCTGTGCCCATGGCTTCATCGATCTGATTAAGGGATCGATAAAGTGCAGCCCTAGGGTTGTGCCAAGATTGAAAGACTGCGCCAACGGCAGCTTTAAGCTGTTCCCAAGGATCTTGGGGAAAATCCATCCCCTTTTCCATGCGCACAACGTGTTGGAAGCGCTTGATTACTTCCCACATTTGGCTAGGTTCTAATAGGTTAAATTGTGGCTTTTGATATTGTTTAAGATAGCGTTCGAGCACGAGGTCGAAATGGTATTTTTCGATGCCGAGCACCACATCTCCATACATTTGAATGAGGCGCCTATAGCTGTCAAGTGCAAAGGGAATATTGCCCGTCGCCTGTCCCAAGCCTTCTGCCACAGCATCGTTTAAACCTAAATTTAGGACGGTATCCATCATACCGGGCATAGAGATGGGGGCACCGGAACGCACAGATACGAGCAATGGCCTTTGGGGATCGCCAAACCCCTTTTCCGAGCGGGTTTCGAGGCGCAAAATTCCCTGGCGAATTTCGTCTAGCAAAACCTCGTCTAGCTTCATGCCCTGACGATAATAATCGCCGCACGCCACCGTTGTGATTGTGAACCCAAATGGGATCGACAAACCCACCTTGCGCATTTCTGCCAGATTTGCACCTTTGCCGCCCAAGAGCATCTTATCTTCTTTGCTGCCCTTCTCAAAATCGATAACTCTATCCTTATTGTTTAGCATGTGATCCTCCCATCAAGATTATGTGCGCATCTCTATCTGATCGCTCTTTGCTATAATATTTGATCCGTCGCCTCAACAAATAGCCTTGAGACAATTGTCTTCGAAAAACGTCCAACCACTTTGTAACATGACTTTCCATCTTCAACGCCTTGCTGTACCACAGGCAGGCTGTCTATTTGGTGGCGAACGATTAACTTCGTCGCATCGACAACAGAGGTTTCTGGTGTAACAAAGGTAACATTGGGCATACGCGTCATAATGATGCCCACTGGCATGCTACGCACATCTGTACCGCCCATTAGGGCTTTTATTAAGTCGGTGCGAGAAACTACACCAGCTAAACACCTATCTTTCAGCACGTAGATTGAACCTACATTGGCCAGGAATATGGTGGCGATAGCCTCGTAAATAGGAAGATTTATATCGATTACCTCAGGCACCGCCATCACTTCCTTGACCATCACTTGCTGATAGCCTTTTAGCGCACTCTCAAAACCTAACGGATTTCCAATCACGTATCCGACCTTTTGTTTGGCTTCAAGATACCCCGTATGCGTCAAAATACTCAAATCCGATCTCAATGTGCTCTTGCTTAAATTTAACTGCAAAGCAATGTCATCTCCACTAATGGGTCCACTGGTTCTAACGACCTCTAGAATCTGCAACTGTCTTGGCGTCAATCCCATAAACACCTCCGTTATTCATTTAACTAACACGTTCTATTCAATTAAATAATACGTATTATTTCAAATAAAAGCAACATATATAAATAAATTTTTATGCATACAGCTCATTATGACCACTGCAGTCGCTTTTTTTCCACTAAAAAAGATGCCTTTTTGCAAAATAAGCAAAAGACACCTTTTCTAAGTCACTATATTACTAAAACTTTACCGCTTCTCTTAAATAGTTTACAAGGTCTTCAATTTTTACGCGCTCTTGAGTCATAGAATCTCTGTGGCGAATGGTAACCGCTTGATCTTCTTGGGACTCAAAGTCGTAAGTTATGCAAAATGGCGTCCCTATTTCGTCGTGACGGCGATAGCGCTTGCCTATAGAACCTGCATCGTCAAAATCTACCATAAACTCTTGGCGCAATTGATCAAATACCTTGAGCGCATCGTCGTTGAGCTTCTTGGAGAGCGGGAAAATCGCCGCTTTAAATGGCGCCAACGCTGGGTGGAAGCGAAGGACCACGCGCACATCGTCACCTTCTAATTGCTCTTCGTCGTAGGCATCTACTAAGAATGCCAAGGTGACGCGATCTGCGCCTAAGCTTGGCTCGATGACGTATGGTACGTACTTTTCGTTGGTAATTGGATCGACATAGTTTAAATCGACACCCGAGTGAGCCATATGCTGCTTGAGGTCGAAGTCCGTACGCGATGCAATGCCCCAAAGCTCACCCCAACCAAAGGGGAATAGATATTCAATATCTGTGGTGGCGTTGGAATAGTGGCTAAGTTCATCTGCATCGTGGTCTCTAAACTTCACGTTGTCGTCTGATAAACCCAAGTCGCTCAGCCACTTGAGGCTGTATTGCTTCCAGTGGTCAAACCAATCCATTTCCGTGCCTGGGGCACAGAAGAATTCGAGCTCCATTTGTTCAAACTCACGGGTTCTAATAGTGAAGTTACCCGGTGTTATCTCATTTCTAAAGGATTTGCCTATTTGTCCAATGCCAAAAGGCACCTTTT
>CALFXQ010000406.1 GCA_937958285.1 uncultured Fusibacter sp.
GACAATTGTCAGTTTATCAGTCGATGCACTAGAGGCAGTGCCCAGAGCCTACCGCGAGGCGGGCTTTTCATTTGGTATGAGCCATGGACGGGTGATTTATAAGATATTAATACCAACTGCAAAAAATGGGATTATTTCAGGTGTACTTCTTGGTGCCGGCCGAGGATTAGGTGAAGCCATTGCCGTCTCTATGGTTTGTGGTGGCATCGGTTTGATGCCGACGGCGAAGCTCGGTTTTTACAATTTGCTTGCTCCGGTCTTGCCATTATCTGCAGCCATTGTGAATAAGTCCGAGGCAATGGGCGCTGGGCAGGTAGAGAGTGCGTTGTTTTCTGCTGCTTTCCTGCTTTTGCTTTTTGGCGTTATAACCTCGTTAACAGCGAGATGGATCGATTTAAAGGGAAGTGTAGGTGCGAAGCGTGTCTAATCTTACGAATACAGTAGCGCTAAAGGTTGGCCACTCCATAGAGGAACCCATTAGCGCGAATAAAAAGAATCGCAATTGGTTTGAGCCCTTGGTGCAGCTCTACAGTTATGCAGCCATGGGGGCCATAATGGCAGTGTGTTTACTTATTTTAGCTGTACTTTGGCACTACGGACATTCGGCAATCTCTTGGAAATTCTTGAGCACAGAGCCCGCAACTTCAGCGAGTCATTTGCTGGAATCTGGCATTCTTACACCACTTATTGGCACATTGCTGCTTACGTTTATTGGCATGACTGTAGCCTTTCCATTTGCCCTTGCAACGGCAGTGTACTTGTGTTTTTTTGTAAAAAATAAGCAGTTTGGCAATTTGCTTCAGACATCTGTCGATATTTTGGCGGGAATTCCAACAATCGTCATTGCACTTTTTTCGAGGGCGATATTTACACATCCCGCATTTGGATTTTTGAGCACGACTATTGAAAATGCCGATGCCCTTGCGCCGAAGGCCTTTGGCAAGTCTTTTTTAGTCGCGGGCATAACCATGGCTATCATGATTTTGCCCTTTATGATAAAAGCCATGCTCTCAGCGCTAAGAGACGTACCCAAGACCTATTTTCACGCTTCGATTGCACTGGGAACAACACCCTTTCACACCATACGCCACGTCATGCTCTTAGCGGGAATGCCGGGGCTAATTACTGGCGCTGTTTTGGGCATGGGGCGCATTATGGGCGATACGGCCATTGTGTGGCTTGCGCTTGGTGGCACACTGCGCATGACCGGTGTTCAGCCGTGGTATGGACCTGCAAATTGGCTTTCAACCCTTCAAAATACAGGCAGTACACTGACTAGCTACATCTACTTCACATCTCCAGCTGGTGAAGGTAACCAATACACAGTAGCGTTTGGTGCGTCGCTCGTACTCATGGTCATCATCTTAAGTCTTAATGGTTTATTGGCTATCGTCGGCAGAAAACGTACATTTAAGGAGTCTTAGAGGAAGCATATGGCAAAATCACTGGAAATTAAGTCCTTTAATGCCTTCTACGGAAAAAAGCAAGCGCTCAACAGTATATCGTTGACCATACCTAAACACACAATTTTTTCATTGATCGGACCATCGGGTTGTGGGAAAACGACACTATTAAGGTCGATCAATCGACTAAATGACCTCAAAGAGAGTTTTAAAGCAGAAGGTGAAATCCATCTTGAAAGCATTTCTATTTATGAATTGAAGAGACAACGCGATGTGGAACAACTTCGCAAGCGCATTGGCATGGTATTTCAAGAGGCCAATCTTTTGCCTGCTTCCATTTTACACAATTTACTCCTGCCTCTTAAAGAGCATTATCGTATGTCGGCAAAGGAAGAAATGGCGCATGCAGAAGAGGCCTTAAAAGCTGCCGCCCTTTGGGATGAAGTAAAAGATCGACTTAATCAATCTGCTCTAGAACTTTCAGGGGGTCAACAGCAGCGACTCTGTATTGCTAGAGCGTTAATATTGAAACCCGAAGTGTTGCTGCTCGATGAACCCTGTTCTGCCTTAGATCCTATCTCTACTGATCAAATCGAACAGCTATTAGTGACCTTAAAAACGCGATGTACCATTGTGATCGTCACACACAATATGGAGCAAGCAGCTCGCATTTCAGATAATACCGCGATGTTTTATTTGGGAGATCTCGTTGAGGTAGCACCTACGCGAACGTTATTTGTAACGCCAACAACGGATATTTGTGCAAACTATATTATGGGAAAATTCTAGTGTAAGTGCTAGTTTAGTGGGTATATTTTAAATAGCATATGTTATATATAAATGGAGGCTATTATGAATATTCACTCGCTGTTCAACGTCATTCTTCTTGCGTATTTAGTGTTCTTTCCCATCGCACTCGAAGTCAATAAACGCTACCTCAAGGGAAAAAATCCTAACTTTAATAAAGGCTTGAAAATTGGCCGCAAAATTCACCCTTTTGCAGGATTGACCTTAATCGTATCTGGTGCCCTTCACGGTTACTTAAAGCTAGGTGGTCAACTTCAGTTGCACACCGGTAGTTTGGTGATTTTAGCTTTGGTCACAGCAGGGATCATTGGTTTTTTATATAAAAAAACCAAGAACAGACCATTGGCTATGGCCCATCGCTTGGTAGGGGTGTTGGTTGTACTCTTATTTGCATTGCATTACTTCTTTCCTTGGGCTTTGTAAGCGAGTAGTAAGTCGACCATTTCGCCATAGCTCGCGGTTCCCGATACTTGTTGGTTAAACTTTAAGTAAGCGTCATTGACTTTTTCTTGTGACTGGCTAATTTCGCCTTCGTATTTTTTCCAATAGCCACTTAGTGCTTTTAAGTCAGCTCGCATTTCAGGTGAATACTGTTCTCTTAGCACCCGAGCCTTTTCGGGTGCTTTTTCGTGCAGTTGATTCATGGTATAGATTAAAGCCAGCATGCTGCCAGAATACCTCACAGTTGCATTTTTCGATTGCCCTGTAACAAGATAAGCCACAAAATTAGCCTCATCCTCTGGTGCAATACCACGCTGATGCGCAAGTTCGTGAGCCATTGTTGCAGGAATTAAAAGTGCGGGTACATGCATATTTATATTGGCCTCACCGGTAAAAGGCATGTATATTCCGGTAATCCCAAGATAGCTCATGCCCTCAGAAAGCAATACACCCTTTGGAAGTGAGAGCGCACCAGAAATTAGGCCCATTTGTTGGCCTAAATCGCTACTTGCAAAATTTTTCGTATCTTCAGAGACGATCATGTCGATAATGGCCATGTTCTGCAATTTTTCGGGGGAACGCACGATGACCTGTTGGTTGCGCTTTGCCTCGTCGATTAGGGATTTAGCAAGGGATTCAAGTGCTTGAAGCTGTCTGGGTTCAGTAGATAGGCCCATGCGTTCAGAAAGATCTGGTCGTAGGTAGTGAAAACCCCACACTAGCATAAACACACAATAGAGCATAATGAAATAGGCGGTAACTTTTAATAGCCCGGTGCCCACAATGCGCCAGCGCATTTTTAGCACATGGCCGAGGGCTAAAAGGAGCAGGTAAATGCCAAAGAGCACATGGGCATATAAGATGCCTTCGCCCAGCGAGGCAGGAAACCATCTGACAATTAGACTGAGAAGACGCGATAGATGTGGTGCGATGCCACGGCTATAATAGGTTTCAACTAAGTCAGGGGAGGCACTCGCGGCGCGCTGTAATAAGTATATTAAAAAGCCAATAAAAACAATTGCACCAAAGCGATAAAAAACCCTGTGATTTTTCTTGAATAAATGTCGCATTTTTGCACCTCATGGGTAAACGTATACTATAATTAATAAGGCGACACACGCAGCATTAAAGCTATGAATATCGAAGTTAAGCGACTTGAGTGAGGAGTGGGGGCGTGACAGAACTACAAGATTATTATAAGACCTTACAGGTACATCCGCAAGCAGAGCAAGAGGTGATTGAGGCAGCATATAAGCGTTTGGCTAAAAAATATCATCCGGATGTGGCTGGGAGTGAGCTCGAACATTCTGAAATGACCATGCAACGCATCAATCAGGCCTACGAGATACTAAAAGATGGAAATAGGCGAAAGGCCTATCACGCCCAGTGGCAGCAAGTCTTTGCCAAGGTCAATCACGAAGGACCGACAACACAGAAAATGCCCGCTAGCATTCAGCAGAGTATCATGATGGCAGCCTCTACCGTCACAAAGTACTTTGAGGCGATTCAAGCCACAGACTATAAAGAGGCATATCAACTTATCTCTCGAGTCGACCGGCAACGGCTCTCATTAGAACTTTTTACCCAGTGGCAACAAGCTGTAAGGCAAATCTTTGCCTTGCAAAATGTCTCTATTCAACCAGGGTTATCGGATTTGCCCACAAACATTGCGTCATTTAAAGACGGACATGTATTGCGTTTTGTTGTAATGACGGTAGATTACAATAGTTTGATGGAGCGCCTCGAGCAAGATGCCTTCGAAAGACGTGTGGTTCGGGAGCAGGGGCAGTGGCGGGTTCAATTGGGTGCAACGGATGTTGAGGGTGCAATTAGACGTTTTCAGAGCCTTTCAGAACTAATGGCTACGAAATCGCACATGAAGGCCTATATTGACTCATATAGCAAGCACGATAGGGTTAACGGCGTGTTTAACAAGCGCGGCATCTTAGAGCTTGTCGATCGCGAAGGGTTACGCAGCAGCAGATATGGGCGAAGGTTTAGCCTTATTATGTTTGGTGTGGTTTTTAAAAAATCCATTCCCACTGTGGAACAAAATGCCATAGAAGACTATGTTGCCGAATCGTTGGTGAGGTTTTGTAGAGAGCTCGACAGTATCGGTAGGTGGCAGGAACAAGTATTTATGATTCTAATGCCTGAGACAGACTTAAAAGGGGCATTACAGGCTGCTCAAAAGCTTAAAAGAAAACTTTCAGAACTTTGTGGCCGCACCCCATCGAAGGCAACATGCGACTTTCCAATTGGCGTAGACGTGTATCCAGGATCTGTGGCCATGGCCATCGATCGACTCGACTTTTTATATGAAGCCTCTTTAAAGCACAAAAAATTTGCCATTCAATCGATGCGCGGCCCACTAGAGTAGTAAGATCCTGATGGACATAAAAAAAACGCTCTTAATCGAGCGTTTTCGTTTTGTCTACACAACCTTTGCAAATCAATTTGCCCATAAAGTTCTGGGTGTGATTTGCTTCGCCACAAATAACACAAGCTGGTTGATATTTGCGAAGAATGATGTTTGCACCTTCTGTGAAGATTTCCAAGGGATCTTTAATCTCAATATCCATTGTTCTTCTTAATTCTATTGGCAATACAATGCGACCAAGTTCATCTACTTTTCTAACAACCCCTGTAGCTTTCATAGGCCCTCCTCAATTAGATTCATTTGTAGTTTAACTTATTTTCTGGAAAATATCAAACAAAACTATGAATTTTCTATGAATTTTCTTCATACTTTTGTCTTATATTGCCATTTGCATGGTTTGAAGTAGTATTCGCTTAAATCCTGTGCTATACTCGTATTAGTTGCTAAAGGAGTACCCATGAAACCGAAAGATATTGCAAACACGGGCATGGCCATCGCATTGTTGTTTGTCACTGGCTATGTTGTCTACATGGTCACAAAGCCCCTTGTGCTTCCCGGTGCGAAGTTTTTATTTATGGCACCTTTACTGAGCTTTATTCAATATTTCCCCCTAAAAGCAAGTGCAAAGGCATCTACTATTGTGTTGTTAAATGTGGGCTTTGCCATTTTATTGGCCCTTATGTCTCCGCTAATGTCAGTGGCGATTCTATTAAGTGGTCTTATGGCAGCGGTAGTATTTGCATGCGTCTTGAAGTTGACTAACACAGAACAAGCTATTCACTGGAGTATGAGTAGTTATCCCATGTGGGCCATGCTCATCTCCTTTTATATTAGCATTGAAATCACAAAGCTAAATATCTATGGCAGTCAATGGAATGTCTTAGTAGGTGTTGTCGCCATTGCATGCTTTGCCCTTGGTAGAATAGGCACGTATTTTTCAGAGCGCCTTATACATAGAACAAATCCGAAGAGAAGGAAAACAAATGACTTTTAAAGAATTTCAATTGCACCAAGCCTTAGAAAAGGCCATCGAAGATTTAGGTTTTACAGAGCCAACCGAAGTACAAGAAAAATCGATACCCAAATTAATGATGGGTTGTGATTTAATTGTTAAGTCAAAAACTGGAAGCGGAAAAACTGCAGCATTTTCAATACCAATTTTAGAACGGTTACATCGAGAAAATGCCATCGGAAAGCCAGAATACCCAGCTGTAATGATTCTCGCACCAACGCGTGAGCTTGCCGTACAAGTTAGCCAAGATCTTCAAGCGCTCTCAAGGCGCATGCATATATCTGTGGTCACCGTCTATGGTCAGCACAGCATGAATGTAGAGATTGAAGCCCTTACAAAGGGTGCAACGGTTATTGTGGGCACGCCAGGTCGCGTGATGGACCATCTCAGACAAGGCAATATCGACCCAAGGGGCATTCAATACCTCGTACTCGACGAAGCAGATAAAATGATGGACATGGGTTTTTTAGATCAAGTGGTTGGCATCATTGACTACTTGCCAAAAGAGCGACAAACCATGCTCTTTTCAGCGACCATGCCCTTTGAAATCCAAAATATTTGTTGGGAATACATGATCGACCCAGAAACCATCGAGATTGCATCGGGCACAAAAACTGTAGATGCAATTGAACAGTGTCACTATCGCGTTGAACCTCACGAAAAGCGCATGCACCTCGCCTGGATTTTAAAGCACTACCAACCCACCAGCTGCATGGTGTTTTGCAATACGCGCGCAACGGTAGACCGGGTACAAGAGTTTCTAGATAAAAAAGGATACAGCTCAGATGCGTTACACGGCGCGATTACTCAGACCAAGCGCTTAAAGACCATCAATCAATTTAAACGCAACAGCTTTCAAGTGCTCGTCGCCACCGATGTGGCTGCCAGAGGCCTTCATGTAGAAGACTTGTCTTTGGTTATCAATTACGATTTGCCAGTAGAACTAGATAGCTATGTACATCGCATTGGCCGCACAGGTCGCGCGGGAAATGGCGGAAGAGCGGTGTCTCTTGTGACCAGCGAAGATGTGATGACCCTTTATGCCATAGAAGAACACATTGGTGCCTTAATTGTGGAAGCGCCTGCAAATGAACTCGAGCGCACCGAACGACACCTTCGCAGACAAGAACGCATTGTCAGTCACGAGAACAAACAACGCGATAAGAGCCAGCACAAACAAAGACAAAGCAGTGTCACTCAAGTGCATCGCGATGTGGTTTCTGAAAAGCCTAAAAAAGTCGTCGCTGCACCAAAGGGAACCCCTTACGCTGAGCCAATACGCAAGGTATATACGGCAGCAGATAAAAAGGTCACCACGCCATTAAAAGCAGAACAACAAAAGGGTCAATCCCGTTCGTATTCAAAAGATGAAGTGGC
>CALFXQ010000407.1 GCA_937958285.1 uncultured Fusibacter sp.
CATGTGGGAGAAAAGCCTCGAGATTATGAGAGAACTGCTAGATAAAATCGAGGGAAAACCCAGTGTGATTACACTTAGGTCCCAATCCCAATATAGCGCTGTACAGATATGGGAAAGGCTCGTTAACCCAGAAAAAGTGATGTTGTGGAACTATGCGTCCGAGGATTGGCATTGTCCGCGGGCCACTATAGATTTGCGCATTGGAGGAGAATTTCACTGGGAAATGGCAGCAAAGGATGGCAGTATGTCCTTTGATTTTGCAGGCAAATACACCCGCATCGAAGAGGCTAAGGGGTTGGCATATACTTTGGGCGATGGGCGAAAGGTAGAAATTGAGATTTTTGAAACAGAAGGGGCATCGGGTTGTCGGGTTGAAGAGCGATTTGAAGCCGAACGAGAGAATTCCCTATATTTGCAGCGTTTAGGGTGGCAAAGTATTTTAAGGAATCTAGTTGGCTAGGGTGGCACGAGGGTGGCACGAGGGTGGCACGAAAATTCTCTGTCGAAGCCTTTGTCGCCGGTGAACTGGATTTACTGGACGAATGGCTTTATTTCCTAGAAACAGAGGATAAGGAGGTGCTGAACATGCTTAGTGAAAAAAACAAATCGATAAAGTTTGCCTATGAATTAGTGGACCACATGAGCAAAAGTGCAGAAGATCGCCGAGTCTACGAGGCAAGAGAAGCCGCTCAACATATGGAAGCAACAGCACTAGAGGGCTCATACAAACAAGGTTTTGCCGAGGGCGAAACCATCGGCAGAGAAGAAGGTAGAGAAGAAGGCAGAGAAGAAATCGTTCGAGTTGCCCTAAGCAAAGGAATGCAACTAGATGTAATTGCCGAAATAACGGGCATATCACTTGCGAGAATTCAAGAAATTCAAGAAAATCCAAAAAACAAAGAAAATCATGGCAAATAATTAATCCATAGCCGATATCATCCACCAGTAGCCCGGTCGCCAGCGACCGGGTTTTCTTTTGTCTTTCTTTTGCTTTTTATTGCCTTTTTATTGCCTTTTTTTTGGCTTTCTTTTGGTTTTCATTGAGCTTTTCTTCAGCAAATTCATAGAAAATTCACGATTATCGTGACAAAAATACCTATAATCCCCACTTTAACTAGTGTATAATAAAATTGATATTGATTTCACAAGATCTAGTAAATTGACTTTTTAAGTTGGCTTCAGAGGGAAGACCTCATCTTTGGATATCATATATTTCTGATACCGACGTTGAATGCACGCCCTTAGGCGTGCATTTTTTATTGAATAGCAATTAGAGGAGACCTAATATATGCAGCCCATAAATCAGCAGTGCGACGAACCTAAAACCAAACAAGAACCAACAATCACACCGACCTTAGGCCAGTTGCACCACGTGGAAATGTACGTCAGCGACCTAGAGAAAACCAAAGCCTTTTGGGGTTGGTTGTTGGAGCAGCTGGGCTATAGCGTTTATCAAAGTTGGGAGAGCGGCATTAGCTATAAGCACGGGGCCACGTACCTGGTTTTTGTGCAGGTAGAAGACCGCTTTCAGACACCCAGCTACCACCGGGCACGGGTGGGGCTGAATCATTTGGCCTTCTATGCGCCAAGTGAAAGCTTTATCGACAACATTACCCAGGCACTGGTGGCAAGAGGCGTCCCCATTCTTTATGCAGACCGGCATCCCTACGCAGGTGGACCCGACTATTACGCCGTGTTCTTCGAAGACCCCGACCGCATTAAAGTGGAGATAGCCCTATGAGACCCCTCAACCTTAAAAGACTGTCAGAACAAATCACTAAGGCTATAAAGCCTGTGCACTTGGCGCTATTTACCCTGATCTTTGCAGCCTTTATCATTTGGGTGCTACCCAATGTGTCAGCTGCCACAAAGATAGCCACGGGGAGCAATCAAGCACCAGACACCGCATTTTTTTACACGGCTCAAAGCCTGTACCAAATAGCCGGCGAATACGGACCAGCAGGTCGTAGCTACTATATTGTAAGCCGCTTCACCTTCGACATTGTGTGGCCCATCGCCTATGGCCTGTTTCTCACCGCGGCCTTGGCCATCACCTTCAACCCGCCTAAACCCAGCAGCACCCCTAAACTCAACCACCCAAACCTCTCCAACCTCTCCAACCTCCTCAACCGCCTCAGCATCCTCAACCTCCTCCCACTCCTTGGCGTGGCATTCGATTACCTAGAAAACATCAGCACCGCTTACACCATGTACCGCTATCCCAATACCACGCTCATCGCCTATCTCGCACCGCCATTTACCGCCATCAAATGGGTGATGATCTATGGAGCCTTTGCCACATTAATCCTGGGCATACTACTGCGCATAATACTACACGTTGGCCAAGCGCTGACAAAGCAAAGAAAGGTATAAAACATGCAATACGACGAAACCAAGTACGAGATATGGAAACTGCCCCACGGTTTATTGCTGCATTGGATTCTTAACCCGGGAATTATGGTCAACGAAATTTTCTTAGGTCAAAGACAACCAGCGGTAACCCTAATCGATAAAAGCAGCAATGCCCCCTTAATGGAACGCGCCTACATTCCATGTGAGCACTGCGGCGCCCTTAATGACAGTAGACTTTGGGCCAAGGGCAATGCCTTTGGACATTGGTTTGGCTTTGTTTGCCCAGAATGTGGCGGCAAAATAAAATGCATATGGAATGTTTTTAGCTTAGCAGTGCTGGCGGTCACCTTTCCCATTTGGATCCTACTTAAGTGGAAATTTGAACAACAATGGCTAGAAGCACAAAGCAAGCGACTTCAGCAGATGAAAAACAAGTCAGCGCCCACCAGCCAATCCATTAATTGGCTTAAAATGGGCTTAATCTATGGGGCCTTTATGTTTTTTGTGATGACCATAACAACATCTGTCTTTATACCCATAACCCTAAAAATCGTGGCGATACAGGCTGTACTATGGCTAGTGGCAGGCCTTGCATTCGGCGGCATTATGAAACTAACAGTCGGCACAAAAGGAAGAAAGCCCAAGGGAGGAACAGACCATGAACTTTAACAAATACTCAAAAATCTGGGATAACCAAGATCACATCCGCCGCGCCATTGTAGTTGCAGAATCTATTAGGCCCGCTTTGGCACTTGCTCCACATCATCATGTACTCGAATTTGGTTGTGGCACAGGGCTGGTGAGCTTTGCCCTAAACGAGCCGGTGGAGCGCCTTGTAATGGTGGACACCAGCGAGGGCATGCTCGAGATCTTAAAAGAAAAGATCGCCCATCACCGCATCCAGTACATGATTCCGCACCTGGGCGATATACCCGAAGAGACCTTCGATGTGATCCACACCACCATGGTATTGCATCACATCCCCGACATCACAGACACCCTACAAAAGTTGCACCAGCGCCTTAAACCGGGCGGCCGCCTGGCCATTGTAGACCTAGTAGAAGACGACGGCAGCTTTCACGCTCATTTTACAGACCACCAAGTGCACCACGGCTTTAACCCAGACACACTTAAGGAAAAACTTGAAGCTCAGGGCTTTACGGGCATTAGCCACCAGCTCATTTTTAGCGGCAAGAGGCATCACGGAGAACGCGAGTCGGAATATGAACTATTTATGATAGTGGGGGAAAAAGAACAATGAAAAAAAAGGTAAACTGGTATCTGCTGGCTATGATCTTGTTTTTAATGATCACCACTGTGGGAGTTTCCATCTACTCGTGGTTTTATCTATCTTAGATATCGGATTATGAGCTACCTGTGATTGTGGGGGACAAGTGATTATGGCATTCATAGTATGTTTATTTTGTTCTATGATCTTTGGATTCATTGCGCTTTGGTCATTTAAGAGAAAAGACCCCATGCACTTTTGGTCAGGAAGTACAGTTAAACCCGAAGAAATAGCAGATGTTCCTGCATACAACCGTGCCAATGGCATTATGTGGGCCTGCTATGCAGCTTCAATGCTGATAGCGGGCATATTGACCCAATTTACAACCTCCGCCGGCGGCATCTTTATGTTTATCGTATGCTTTCCAGGTCTAGGTGTTTTGATTTTTGTCTATTATCGGATCTATAACAAGTACAAGCTCATATCAGTGACTTCTAAAAAGGATATTTGAAAAAGGATTATAAAGTTATTTTGACTGGGTGAAATCCCAATAAGCACTTGGAGGTTGGGCATGAAGAAATTTATTGTAGAAGCGCCATTTTGGGAAGTTTTTAGCCATGCCAAGCTGGGAATTGTGGTGCTAAGGGGCATCGACAATAAGATCGAAAACACTGAGGGCTTCGAGAACATGCTCTTAAAGGCCGAACAAGATGCCAATCAATATTTTGTAGAAGCCGACTTCAGTGCCAACACAGTGATTAAAGTGTGGCGAGAGGCCTTTCAGCAATTTAAAACCAAAAAGGGTGCCCGCTCATCTATAGAAGCCCTTCTTAAAAGGGTCAGTAACGGCAATCACATTGGCACTATAAACCCTTTGGTCGACATTTATAATGCCATTTCGCTAAAGTATGCATTGCCTTGCGGCGGAGAAGATCTAGATACCTTTGTTGGTCATGTTCGACTGACCAAAGCCATTGGCAACGAACACTTTATAACACTGGGCACCGACGAAGATGCGCCACCATACCAGGGCGAAATTGTCTATAAAGACGATGCAGGAGCCATATGCAGATGCTGGAATTGGCGTGAATCGGTGCGCACCATGCTCACTGAAAATACCACCAACGCGTTTTTATGTATTGAATTAGTGGACGTTAACAGAGAAGCAGCCTTGAACGCAGCACTCAACGAGCTGGCAGAAACTGCGCTGGCCCATTTAGGTGGAAGCTGTAAGGTCTTTGTACTCGACAAAGACAACACAAGCATTGAGCTGGAGTAGGTAAAACCCGAAATGAGGAGCGCACTAAACGCATTTTAAAGTGGTACGTACACAATTTGGAGGCCCCGATGCTCAATCTCTCCGATCAGCACGCCATCTGGCTTGAGCGCATGCTCAGCCATCAAAATATGGTCACCAGTTATAAGGCCTTTTGGCTAAAGGGCATCCTGCTTGAACTTATAGAAAATGGCCACAGGCAAATTGCCTATGACCGCATTGTGCACCGCATGTTGGTTGAAGCTTGGTATCCTGTGGTGCAGTTCAAGCTCAATTTTGGCATTCAGGATCAGCTCGGGCACGTCATTAATTATCTGCAGCGCAGCTATCACATTGGCTCAGATATTCAGAAGCCCCGGCTATTAAAGCTCTTAACAAACGACCCTATTATTAGCGGCGACCGAGATTTTAAAAGGCAGGTCAAGAGCCTGACCCAAATGGTGCCCTACCGCCTGCAGAGCCCTTTTTTCTCAGAAGTAACCAAGCACCTTAAAGACCAAAGTAAAAACCGCCTTATTGTACACCTTGCCAATCAGTCGCATCAGGTGCTCTATCACTACAACGAGGACCTCACCGGCATTACCATAAGTGCCCACTGGGCAGATTACATACGCACCAACCAAAGTGTGATCTTGGGGTGGCTCAACCACAAGCTAGCCACCTATCTGCAAAACAAGAATCTCAGCGTGCCCAACATTCTTTCTAAGCTCGAGCCCCCAGTGGCGCGCAGCCTCTCTACAGCCAGAAGCTATTGGGATCAGGCGATTCGCGAGCTAAACCTTATCGACCTATACACGGGCCTACCATTGATGCCACAACAAAGTAACGCAAAGCGCGGGCTGAGCATTGACCACTTTGTTCCTTGGAGCTTTGTGCTCCACGATGAGCTGTGGAACCTAGTGCCCACCCAGCATAGCATTAATAGTGCCAAGAATAATCGTTTGCCAGATCTTGAGTTGTATCTGGATGCGTTTTGTCTTCAGCAATATGGCGCGTTTAGCCATATGAGGCGCAGCGAGCGGTGGCACGGGGCCCTAGAGGCGTACTTAAATCTTGGCGGCGCGCTCAATACCCGGGCGATTCTTAGACCCGAGAATGCAGTAGACCAAGCGCTGTTTGTAAATAGCCTTAAAAATGTGATTCTGCCACTGCACCAGATTGCGTACAATCAAGGCTACGAGCCCTGGCGATACGAGCAACCAGCCTTGGTGGCGGATTCGAATACAACCATTCAATATTATAACGATCACGCAGCCCAGTTTATTGAAGGCACCATACATGCAGATATGTCGGAGCACTATGTAAAGTTTCTAAAGTGCATGCCAGCGGGTGGTCATATTCTAGATGCAGGCTGTGGCAGTGGAAGGGATGTAAAGCATTTCTTACACCTAGGCTATAAGGTTTCTGCCTTTGATGCCTCAAAGGCCATGGTAGACCATGCAGCGACTTACACCGGTATTTGTATCGAACACAAGACCTTCGACGCCTTTACAGCGCCCGCAGGAACATATGATGGCATTTGGGCCAATGCGTCGCTACTGCACTTAAATCCAGAAGCATTGAAGCGAGTGCTGAGGAGATTTAAAGAGGCACTTAGCCCAGACGGCGTGCTGTATATGTCGTTTAAGTACGGTGAAGAGACTTATGAGAAAGATGGTCGCTGGTTTTATAACCACACGGAAGAGAGTGTTGAGAGACTCACTAAAGAAGTGGGTGAAATGAAGGTGACGGAGGTTTATGCGACCACTGATGTTAGGCCAGGAAGAGCTGGAGAACAGTGGGTGAATGTGGTGGTAAAACGAGTCTAAGAAGATTTGGGGATACGAGCGATATACGAAATTAGAACTTTGTTTCGATAAATGAGAGGAGAAAGTATGAGTAATATTAAGTTGTATAAAGCATCAAAGCATGAAGTTATGAGAGAATTGTCTCAATTTACATCAAGTGGTTCAACTGTAGATAAGGCATTAAAATTATTACAGAATAACAAGGAACTATTATGCGATAATGAATTTGTGTCTATAACACAAGAATTTCCACCATCACAACCAGGTGTCATGAATATGATGGTTTTACAGACTAAATATAGCATTAATGTGAAGAAGTCTGTTATTGCTTTAATTATATTTTTACTAGATTATCATGTAACTAAAGGGGTTGCTTCATTTGCTATTGGATTATCAGGTAATGCAGCACAAACCATTCATGAGATTTCGGTTATTCAAAGATGCATACTACTTGATATATTAGTAGGAAATAAGAAGGAGGCAAAAGATTTTGATTATAATGGCAATGAATGTGTACAGAATGATATCTGTTGTTCCTTTCGTGATGATGGACTATGTCGTAGGGATTTGACGATAATAAATGAGACTATTTCTGATCTTCTTGATAAAGATATCATTATAGAACGGAATGGTGTTTTGAAGTTGGCGTTCTAACTGCACATAACAGTGAATTGACGACATGGACAGGAACATGGAAGGATGTCCACGTCGCCAATTCACGGAACGTTGTCTGAAATCCGAATTCGAACATACGTTCTTAACTGTGATATAATTAAGAAAAATCCAAAGAGGTAATAGCATGAATAAAGTTGCAGATCAGAATGATATGCTTAGTTCCGAAATTTATAATGAAATATCTGAACTTATAAAGGTGACAAAAGGCAGAATACACATAGCTTTAAACTCTGAAATGATGTTTTTGTATTGGCAAATTGGAAGGACTATTAGAAGTGAAATTCTTAAAAATCAAAAACCAGAGTATGGTGCAGAAGTTGTTGACAATTTAAGTAGTCAACTCACTCAAGCACATGGCAAGGGATACAGGAGACGCAATTTATTCAATATGATCAGTTTCTACGATAGTTTTCCTAAAATTGAAATTGTGCAGACACTGTCTGCACAATTAAGTTGGTCACATATGCTTGAAATATTGAGGATAGAAGACGAAGTTAAAAGAAACTTTTATATAGCAATGGTATCAAATGAAAGGTGGAGTGTCCGTACGTTAAGAGAACGAGTTAACTCTATGCTTTACGAGAGAACAGCAATATCTAAACTACCGGATGAGACAATTAAAGCGGACATATCATTACTGAGTGAATCAAACGTAATGACTTCAGAAATGTTTTTTAGGGATCCTTATGTGCTTGATTTTCTAGAACTGCAGGATACTTTCAGTGAAAAAGACCTAGAGAATGCGATACTATTGGAACTTGAGAAGTTTATGCTCGAATTTGGTAGAGATTTTACATTTGTGGGAAGACAGATTCGAATAACAATTGGAAATCGTGACTACTATATCGATCTGCTTTTCTATCATCGCAAACTTAGACGTCTTGTTTTGATTGAGTTGAAACTCGGAGAGTTTCAAGCTGAACATAAAGGACAGGTGGAGCTTTATTTAAGATGGCTCGATAAGTATGAGAAAAATCCGGGGGAAGACACACCCGTCGGCATTATACTTTGTGCTGAGAAGTCTAATGAGACAGTTGAGCTATTAGAACTAGATCAAAGCGGCATACATGTAGCTCAGTATTTGACACAGCTACCTCCAAAAAAAGTTCTGGAAGAAAAGCTACATTTAGCAATTCAAAGAGCAAGATTCAAAATGAAGGATTAGTGCTCGAACTTCAGATAACAGAGCACTGTCACTATAAACTTTGTCACGTTTTATATTTATCAATTTTTTCATATATATTGCAGTATTGGCATGCGCCACATATGTCTTTATATTGTTTGTAAAATTAGCGACTCGTGGAATCAAGGCACTAGATATATATATCAAGAACAATGGAAATTAGATGTAATAGGGCATATAGAAAGGATAATTACAGGCGATAGCATGCTAAAGATCAACTTCTATAATTTGAACACGGTGGATGATGTTCTGCTAAAGTATGCCGTTATTATTACAAAATGTGCAGGTCAATGGGTATTTGTGCGCCATAAAGACCGAGTCACATGGGAAATCCCAGGTGGGCATAGAGAAGACAATGAGACCATCGATGATGCTGCAAAAAGAGAGCTAGAGGAAGAAACGGGAGCGATAAAATTCAAAATCAGTCCAATATGCACCTATTCAGTCGTAGCTGAGCAGGAAACCTTCGGACAATTGTATTATGCCGAAGTGGAGGCGCGCACAGAAACATTAGAATCTGAAATTGCAGAGGTTGCACTATTTAATGAAGTTCCAGATCACTTGACCTATCCGTTAATCATGCCA
>CALFXQ010000408.1 GCA_937958285.1 uncultured Fusibacter sp.
GGCGATCAGAACGTTTTTCATAAGGCCTCCTAGTGGGTAAATGGGTTTATTTTTTTTTTAATTTACAGGCCCACTGTAAAAGTGTTGCGATGTGCGCGAGCACCTCTGACTTAAATAATTGTGGATCTGTATGGCTGTGGCGACCGCTGATAAACTGAATCAGTGCACCGTGGAGATAGGTGTGGGTGATCATTAGAAAGTGGCGTGCTTGATTTTCACAGAGAGATTGACCATCTGTTGCTAAAAAGGGCTCCAAGGGCATGAGCTCGGGTCGCGGTCGCCCCGCAAAAGCTTCGCGCATCATATGGGAGATGTTATCAGTTTCGTCGAGTGTCCATAAATAGACGTACCACTTTGGATGATCTAGTGCAAAATCCACTAATTGTGCGCTAAAGGACACGATGGAGTCACCATAAGCCAGGGTGCTTTCGATTAGTGCCATAATCTTGAGGCGGGTTGCTTGCTGCAAGTGATTGTAACTTGGAAAATAGCGATAGAGACTTTGATGTGCGCAACCCAGCTGCCTGGCAAGGGCTCTGAAGTTGAGGCAATCAGGCGTGATGCAGTTACTTATTAAGGAAAGATGTACCTCGAGAATCACTTCTTGTGAAAGTGGTACCGTTCTTTTTTTCATGATGGATCCTCTGAAATTTCAATTGCATTTTGGGATATCAAACGAGAAACTACCAATGGTAGTTTCTCGTTTATCTTACCTCTATTTCCTTAAAAGCACAAGTACAGACCCTTTCTTTAATTGAATTCTAATAAACGTGCCCCTCATATATGGAGGATTCTATGGAGAGTTGTTGCAAGCTTATAAAAATATCCTTATAGTTATGATATATGCACAACAATTTGCAAAAGCAAAACAAAGTTCAAAAATTATGACGAATCTATTGCCAATGAAAGAGGTCTCGAATGAAGCTACTCCACACCGGTGACTGGCACCTAGGAAAAAGAGTGCATGGGGTTTCTGTGCTTGAAGATCAAGCCTACGCCTTAAGTGCGCTACTCGAGCAGATAGAAGCAGAAAAACCAGATGTAATTGTCATTGCAGGCGACATCTACGACAGATCCGTGCCACCAGTGGAGGCTATAACGCTAGCAGATCAATTTTTCAGAAAACTGCGCAGTACATGGAAAGGACAAGTGGTCATGATCAGCGGCAACCACGATTCCCCAGAAAGGGTGGGTTTTGGCCGAGGTCTTCTGGCGCTGTCGGATTTTTATATACACACCACCTACCAAGATGCGTTGACGCCTATTGTACTAAAGGCGAGGGGCGGCGCGGTCCAGTGCTTTGCCATGCCATTTTTGGAGCCCATTGTAGTCAAGTCCCAGTGGGAAGCGCAAGGTGGGGAATGGATTTGGCCGGTGACCCAGCAAGGCCTATTTGAACATATGTGCACCCAGTGGGAAGCGCTATTAGATGTAGATGTGCCAAAACTCTTGGTGGCCCACGCCTTTGTGGGCGCCGCACTGCCTGCCGAAAATGTAGATGGCATGATTGCCACTCCAGGGTCTGGGGAGATTTCTGCGCTAGGTCTAGAACTCAGCGAATCGGAGCGCCCCTTATCCATTGGCGGTCACGATATTGTTGATGGGGCACTCTTTAAGGATTTCGATTACGTAGCACTCGGTCACTTACATCGACCGCAGAAAGTGGGTTTAGCTTCGGTACGCTATGCAGGTTCACTGTTAAAGTACTCTTTTTCTGAAGCAAAGCAAGTGAAGGGCATAACCTGGGTAAATCTCACAAAAGAGGGTGTAGACTCGTATCAGACGCAAATCCCCACACTGCGCGACCTGAGAATTATTGAGGGGACTTTGGAGCAATTGACCCAAGAAGTACTGGGCCAAGGGGATGACTACCTGTGTGTGAATCTAACAGATGAAGGTGCATTATATGAGCCGATGCGCAGGCTTCGCGCCGTATATCCCAATTGTTTAAAGATGGAGCGCACGGCCATGGTAGCAGCGCTTTCGGAGGGTAGAGGCCTGTCGGGCACAGCTACTTTCGACGAGGGTCCAGGATTTTCGAGTTTGTCGCCAGAGCAGGTTTTTGATCAGTTTTATAGGATGGTTGTAGGTGAGGAACCTGATGCAGCGCACAAGGACCTCTATCGCCAGGCTTTGGTCGATGTGCTGAAAGAAGGTGGCGCATGAAACCATTACACTTGATTGTTCAGGCTTTTGGGCCTTATGCAGATCAACAGGAAGTCAATTTTGAGCCCCTCGAAGAGCAAGGTGTATTTTTGTTGACGGGTCCAACGGGGGCTGGTAAAACCAGTTTGTTCGATGCCATCAGCTTTGCCCTGTATGGCGAGTCCAGTGGGGCGGTACGAGGTGCAGATACCCTTAGGTCTCATCATGCGCCCATTGCACTTTTGACCGAGGTGACCTTTACCTTTGTACTTCGCGGCAAGGTGTATAAAGTGAAGCGCAGTCCCAAACAAGAGCGTCCTAAAGCAAGAGGTTCAGGCACCACGACCTTTACAGGAGAAGCCGTACTGTGGTGTTTATCGGATGAGACTGAGCCCATTGTGGGCATAAGAGAGGTCAACGAGGCGATTTATCAATTGCTCCAAGTGAATGCCGAGCAATTTAGGCAGATTATTATGATTCCACAAGGCGAGTTTAGGCAGTTGTTAGTGGCGGATAGCCGTTCTAGACAGGATATTTTAAGTCGACTCTTTGGCACGCAGCACTACGAGGCTATTGATTTGTGGCTTCAAGCAGAGTTTCAAAAGCTCGAAAGAGAAATGAGCGACGGCCTGAAAGCAATAAAAATGG
>CALFXQ010000409.1 GCA_937958285.1 uncultured Fusibacter sp.
TGTGTTTGGCCTTCGAGTCGATTTTTAAGAGACATCAAGATACTCCCTTCACAGCATTGTCTTAGCGTAGTCACCTATTTGCTTAATCAACCTTGGTTTTGTTAAGCCCTTTGTCAACCACTTTACATCGCCTTTATTTAGAGATTCCGTCACAATGCGTGGCTCTTCGCTGATAACACAACGAATTTCGCTATTGAGAACCTGCTCTATTTCTTTCGTTGTAAATCCGCAATGCTTTTCGAATAGATTTAAGACGATTGGCACCTTGCTCTTTTCGTAATTTAAAGAGCGCATCACCTCTAGCGCAATTTTACTGTGGTGCAACGCGCTAATCGTTGGAATTGTCACTAGGTGAATGCTACTGGCTAAATCCAAAAATGTTAATGTTGCTTCACCATAATTGACCCCAAGATCGATCAAGATCACATCGTAATGAGGTCTCACTAGCATGATTAACGCTTCAATGCTCTCTTTGTCAAAACCCTCAGCAGCATCTGGCCTTGATGGCGCGAGCAGTACAAAACAATTTTCAAAAGGTGTTTGCAAATAGTTCTGCATCAAATCGTAACTTAAGGGATGAGGATCTTCATTGAGCTCTCCAATGTTTGGGGAGAGCTTAAGCCCTAGCGCTAAGCCTAAATCCCCATATTGCAAATCGCCATCGATTAACAGCACGCGCTTGCGTTCCACTTGACTCAAATGCCATGCTAGGCGCGTCGTGAGAAAAGTCTTTCCCACACTGCCTTTACCGCTAAAAATACAATGAATGATCGCTTCAGATTTCGCGGCGGGTTGCAAATGCGAAAGCACTTCTCGCGTTGCGTCTAGTCGCGTTTTATTATCGTCATAAGTAGCCATCAGCGTTTGACTAAGTGTCTCAAAGTTGAATGGCTTAATAATATATTCTTTGGCGCCACAGCGCATTGCCTGCTTTAAGTACTCCGTTTCGCTTTGCACCGACATAATGACCACCACAACATCTGGTCTTATCAGCATAAGTTGTTTAGTCGCATCGAGGCCATTCATAATGGGCATATTGATGTCCATCAACACTAAATCGGCATCCTGTTGCTCGAAAAACTCCAAAACAGCCCTTCCATTTGCCGCTTCACCAACCACTTCAAATCGGTCCGACATACTTAATAGACGCATAATCAGCGCACGGGTATCTTGAATATCATCTGCGATTAATATTCTAATCTTATCACTCATAAGGATCACCTAATCCTCTTTTTCTAGAATTGGTAACTTCAACGCCATTCCCGGAAAAATAATATTTACATCTTCTATTTGATTCACATCTTTAATGAGAACGAACCGTGTCTCGTCACCATAAAACTTTTTCGCAATACCCCTAAGTGTATCTCCATAGAGCACTGTATAGTATTGGTATCTTTCTACCTCAATGGGCTTTGTATCCATCTCGATCTTGCCCTCTATTTCGTATTGAGGAAATAGATCTTTCATTCTGCCAAAGTCGTCAACCAACAAGTCTTCCCAAATCGCCCCAGGTGTCTTGAATATGACCATAGAGTCGTAGGGTCTTAATGCCACATAAATACTACCTACAGACTGGGCCAAAACAAAATCTTCAAGATCATACACCGGTATAGAGAGTGTCAAGGTGTAAGTGGGCACAATCTCTTCTGTATATTGGTCTTTGCGATCTCTTTCGCGGTTGACTGCCAGCACTTCTATTTTTTGCAGAATCATCTTTGAAATATTTGGTCTTACAACGCGATTGCTCTCTTTTATTTCCGGGAGCCAAACCACCAAATCGATCCAGTCCCCTACCTTAATTAAATCGCTCACCCCACTGGCTTGGGTAACAGATAAAGACATAGCGCGAAAAGTCTCGGCGAGGTTTAGACTCAGTTCATTTTTGATTTCTCCAATTAAACGTTCGCTTCTAAAGGGCTCACCCTTAAAAATCGGGTAATTCGTGTACTTTCCTACAATTTCTTTCTCGTCCTTTAGCACACCCTCGTACAAACGCGAGTCTTCGACTGTTGTTTTTACAAGCATTTCACTTGTGATTTGCATTTTATCTTCAATGTCGATTGCTGCGACATAGATGGTCACCGTCTTATCTTCTTCTGGTTTAACAATTGCTTGTCTCTCTAGATAGATGTAGACCGCTGCACTGAGTATCAGTGAAAACAAGACCGCTACCACTAATAAGATCCGTCTAAAGTGCCTCATTGTTCCCTCCCATAGACTTATTGGTCTAGCTTGACCACATAAACCCCATAGTCAGCCGCGCCGGTTTGCATCTCACCCGAACCTACAAAGCGCATGAACCTACCGACAATCTCCATCTTGCCACCACCATTTCTCACATCTTCTACAAATACCTGTGCAAACCCTACAATCGTTACACTTTCTCTGCCACTGACATAAAGTCCGTCAACAACGGGGATCGTCCATAAACGATATGAATCTGGTTTATAGTCTGTAAAGGTACTTGAATCTGTTGCAATTTTGTCTTTTATCTGATTGACAACACCGATCATATTGCCTGGCTCAGTGTCGATGGCATCGCCAATTTTCAGCACCCCTTTATAGCCATTTAGCGCATTATCTCGCAACACACTCGCGCCACTACCACCAAGGGCCACGGCGCCAAAATTGCCGTGATAGCTCGAATCCTGTTTAAGGGTAATCAACTCGCCATAATCGTAGTACCTATCTGAAATTGCATAAGGCCTCAAACCGCCACTAACACTGCCGGCAACCCCCATAACTGCGCTACTGGTGGCGTGTACAGCCACCGTTCGAATGCCCAAAAGCTTC
>CALFXQ010000410.1 GCA_937958285.1 uncultured Fusibacter sp.
TTGAAGCGATGACGGGCTTAGTAGTAAAAATGGTCAATGTACATGTGGTTGGTGTCAACATGCCGGAGATTGAAACCCCGTCTGCCACTGATACCATAGGAGGTTAGAATGAGTAGAAGGCGTGAACGCATTCGTCTCATGGAACTCCTATATTCAATGGATATGTTAGGCGAGTATAGCCTAAGAGCTTCAGACAGAGAGGCATTAAACGATTATCAGATTCTCGTGGTCGATACTTTTATTTTAAATCGTGAAAGTGTAGACCTTCTAATCACAAACACTTTAAAAGAGTGGACAATCGATCGTATGGCGAAAGTTGATTTAGCGCTTATAAGACTTGCCCTCACAGAAATCAATTATATACCAGACGTTCCTTATAAAGTAGCTGTTAATGAGGTAATCGAAATTGCAAAGCTTTATGGCGATGACGATGCACCTAAATTTATTAACGGTTTCTTAAAACACTTTTCAAATGATTCTAGCATTTGATACTAGTAATTACACCACATCGATCTGCATTGTCGATAAGGGGATCGTGATTAAAGAGTGGCGAACCTTGGTGAAGGTGAAAAGTGGCGATCAGGGCATTAGACAATCCGATGCTTTTTATCAACACACCCAAGTGCTTCAAAAGTGGGTTGAATCTGAGCTAGTAAATTATGCCCACGCACTGACGGCTGTTTGTGTGTCGACTAAGCCAAGGCCAGTAGAAGGTTCGTATATGCCCGTATTTAATGCAGGCATGTTAATAGGACAAACCATTGCGTTTTCTAAGGGCATCAGATTTATTGAAACAACCCATCAAGAGGGGCATTTATATGCAGCGCTTAAAACTGCAGCGGGGTTAACAATAGATAGGGAACCACTTTTGTTTTTTCATTTGTCGGGTGGTACGACGGAACTTCACTTAGTGCGTTGGTCAAAGTCGGGTGTTCACATGCAACCACTATTTGAAACTGCAGACATCAGTGTCGGCCAGTTAGTCGACCGTATTGGTGTCGCTTCGGGCCTAGATTTTCCTAGTGGCGCTCAAATGGATTTACTTGCTAAGGTGGGGGCAATCGACGCGCGCTTGCCAAAATTTAAGGTCACTGAGAAGTTCAATCTTTCGGGGTACGAGAATTTCTTTAAGCAACTTTTGAAGAATTATCCACAAAACCCAGAATGGGTATATGATGTACTGTTTAAAGGCATTTTTCAGTGGTTATCTAAAATCATTGAAGAAGCTGCAAGTATTACTGGCGTTAATCGTGTCTTACTTGCTGGCGGTGTCGCTGCAAGTGAGAACTTGTCGAAGCAATTTGTAAGATGGCAAGATGAAAAAAGGATTATGTGTTATATCAGTAATCCGAAATATGCATCTGACAATGCTTATGGCGTTGCTTTAATCGGCGAGGAGACAATAGGGAGGATTTAATGGCAATTCTAATCGATGGCAATAAGGCGGCAGAAGCAATCTATGAGCAACTTAGAGCTAAAATTGATCAACTCGAAAATCGGGATCATTTCAAGCCGGGCGTTGCAATTTTAATGGTGGGAAGTGACCCATCATCAAAATTATATGTTAATATGATTGTAAAGAACTGCGAGGCGCTCAGTATTCGCGCGGATGTTTTTCATTTTGATATGGAGACCTCAACAGAAACTGTCGTCAAAGAACTGCATCGATTGAATGAGGATTGTTCATACTGTGGCATTATTGTACAGTTTCCCGTCCCAAAACACCTTGACGCAATGGCAATTAGAGAGGCCATCTCCCCCGAAAAAGACGTGGATTCAGCGGGTTCAGCAAACATAGGTAAGTTTTATGCCACTCACGATTGCTATGTACCTTGTACGCCAAAGGGCATGCATCGCCTATTAAAATCTCTAGATGTCGAATTATCGGGCAAACATGCAGTTGTGATAGGGCGTTCTCATGTTGTAGGCAAGCCTATTGCAGATATTCTGCTCAACGAAAATATGACTGTGACCGTGTGTCACCGCAAGACAGTAGATTTAGGGAGTTATACAAGACAGGCAGATGTCATTATGGCAGGTGCTGGAGTAGCACATTTAATTACAGCCGACATGGTTAAGCCAGGCGCGATTGTCATTGATGCGGGCATCAACATGCTCGATAATAAGGTCGTCGGAGATGTAGACACAGAGGCTGTAAAAAACGTTGCAAGTGCCATTACCCCTGTACCAGGTGGTGTTGGACCCATGACCATTGCCATGTTAATTGAGAATATCTTAATGGCTTGTACCTCAGTCTATTGTTCCTGTAAGCTTAAAACGGAGCTCTAATGAGGATAAGAACCTTATCGGTTACTGAAGTAAATCGATATATTGGTCGTTTAGTTGAAGGAGATCCTATTCTAAACGCCTTAGCCGTTCGCGGTGAAGTTTCAAATTTTAAAGCCTATGCCAGCGGTCATGCCTACTTCAACCTAAAAGATGAAGAGGGTAAGTTACCTTGTGTGATGTTTAAGAATGCCTTTAGTCAGCTAACTTTTCAGCCGAGTGATGGCGATCAGGTTATTGCAAGAGGGCATATGGCTGTATATGAACGCGATGGCAGATATCAGCTTATGATCCATCATTTAGAACAAGAGGGTGAAGGCACCCTCTATTTGGCGTTTTTGAAACTCAAGCAGCAGTTGCAAACGGCTGGATACTTCGATCAAGAAAGAAAGAAAAAAGTATTCGGTGTATGCCATGTTGGCGTTGTGAGCTCGCCAGATGGTGCTGCAATTCAAGACTTTTTATCTGTGCTAAAGCGCAGAAATCCAATGATAGAAGTGACAATTTTTCCTAGTCGTGTACAAGGTGCTGAAGCAGTAAGTGAGCTAATTGAAGGTGTTCGTTATTTTAACCGCAAAAGAGAAGTAGATGCCATTGTTCTCACCAGAGGTGGAGGGTCCATCGAGGAGCTCTGGTCATTTAACGAACGCGCATTAGCTGAAGCCATTGTTGCGTCTGATTTGCCCGTGATTTCAGCAGTTGGGCATGAAACAGATACCACAATTTGCGACTATGTTTCGGATTTACGAGCACCGACACCTTCTGCTGCTGCAGAGATGATCTCAAATCCTATTTCTGATTTATACGACCAGTTGCGCACGCAAACTCAAATGATGGCAAAAGGCCTTATGCAAAAGGGGCAAATGCAGCGAATGGCACTCGAGAATCTAAAGCCCGAGCAATTGGCTAGAAGACTCGAACATCGTCTGGAGCAGCAACGACTAACACTTGATCATTTTCACAACCGCATGGCAACTGCCGTTTCTTACCGCATTGAGACGACAAGACAGACTTTAAAGCATCTAGAACGCACCTTGTCGATTCATCATCCCAATGAGATTCTAAATAAGGGCTTTACATTTGTGCAAAGTGAAAGCGGTGAAGTGATTACATCTGCACTGCAAATGCATGAGGTCGAGACGTATCAGTTGTCATTTAAAGATGGCAAAGTGCCAATAATAAAAAAAGGGAGTACACCATGACCATTCAAGGAAAATTCGAAATCGCCTTTGATGCGCTAAAAAAAGAAGCAGCTCGTGTAGAGGCCAAAGATGCCACATTAGACGAAGCAATTACATCTTTCGAAAAGGGCATGGAGCAATATCATATTTGTGTTAAAATTTTAGATGAAGCAGAACAACGCATTCAAATGGTTATTGGAGGCAATGCTGTAGCCATGAATGAGGAGAAGTCCAATGGGTGAGAAGAAATTAAATTGTGAGCGGCACAAAAGCTATGAAGCCTTGGCAAAGGATAAAAAAATCGTCTTTGAAGAGGCATTGTACAGTTTCTACGACCGCGTAGATGGATTTGCACATCGTGTTTACGAAGCAATGCAATATAGTCTAAAGGCGGGCGGGAAGCGCATAAGGCCGCTGCTTTTTTTAGAAGCATATAGTCAGGTACGAGGTGAAATAGAACAGTCTGCAATGTCATTTGCCTGTGCCATTGAGATGATTCATACCTATTCACTGGTGCATGACGACTTGCCAGCCATGGATGATGATGACTATAGGCGTGGTAAACCTACTAATCACAAAGTCTTTGGCGAGGGTATGGCAATTTTAGCAGGTGATGGCCTGTTAAATGGTGCCTACGAGCTAATGCTAAATGCAAGTTTGTCAGCAAAGAATCCAAAGGCAGCCCTTAAAGCGGCAATGCATATTGCCAATGCAAGTGGTGTAAATGGCATGATTGGCGGTCAGGTTGTAGATATGGAGAGTGAAGGAAAAGGCCTTGTTGGCAGTGCGGCTGAAAGTACCTTGGCTTATATTCATGCCCATAAAACCGCAGCGCTGCTAGAAACCTCGGTTTATGCTGGGGCATGCTTAGCGGAGGCAACCGATGAACACCTTAAAGCGCTAGAGACCTATGGCCATCATATTGGCATGGCCTTTCAAATAGTGGATGATATTTTAGATATAGTAGGTGATCAAGCCTTGTTGGGGAAAGATATCGGCAGCGATATTGAGCGTGGTAAGCTGACTTATCCTGCACTTTATGGCATAGATAAAAGCCGTCTATTGGCTAAACAGCATCTTGATGCAGCAAAAAATGCGCTCATCGTCTTCGATCAACCTTCGGAACTCTTACTCGCTTTAGTGGACTTTTTAATGGATAGAAATTACTAGGAGGCCAAATGGCATACTTTCAAGCGCTGTTTTCAAACGATGTATTTTTGGCATCGTTTTGGGGATGGTTTGTAGCGCAATTATTAAAAGTAGTGATCACCTTGATAACAGAAAAAAAATTAAATTTGTATCGCATGGTTGGATCAGGTGGGATGCCAAGTTCGCATTCAAGCATGGTGATGGCACTGTCTACGTCGGTTGGCTTAGTCGATGGCTATCAGAGTGTAACGTATGCTGTGGCACTTTGCTTTGCATTAATTGTCATGTATGATGCATCTGGCGTGCGCAGAGCAGTTGGTAAACAGGCCATCATACTGAACACCATGTTAGATGATCTCTATCAGCATAAGCCCATTCAACATGATCGCCTAAAAGAATTGGTGGGACATACACCATATGAGGTACTCGTGGGCGCTGCACTTGGAATTTTCATTGCGCATCTAGTTATTTAAAACCAAGATAACGGCGCAGCATGCATTAAAAATAATAAGTGAAAAGGTGAACTATGTATCATTATCTCAATAAAATAGAATCGCCATCGGATCTCAAAGCATTAACCGACAAAGAAAGAATTGCATTAGCCGTTGAAATTAGAGACTATATGATTCAAGTCGTTTCAAAAAACGGTGGTCATCTTTCGTCAAACCTCGGCATTGTAGAACTAACGATGGCGATGCACCTAGTTTTTGACAGCCCCAAAGATCAGTTTGTCTTTGATGTTAGCCATCAGTCTTATGTGCATAAACTATTGACAGGTCGCTTTGAGGCGTTTAAGACTCTCAGGCAGTATGGCGGTATGAGTGGATTTACAAAACGCGCTGAGTCACAACACGATATCTTCGAAGCGGGTCATGCTTCTACCTCGCTTTCTGCAGCCATGGGACTTGCTAAGGCGCGAGATATTAAAGGGGAAGAGCACGATGTTGTCGCTGTAATTGGCGATGGCGCTATGACTGGTGGTATGGCCTTTGAGGCTTTAAATCACATGGGGCACGATGGCACGAAGATTATTGTGATTCTCAACGACAACGAAATGTCCATTTCTCAAAATGTAGGTGGTTTGTCTCAGTACTTATCAAAAATGCGTACGAGTCCAAACTACTTTAAGATTAAGCATGAGGTTCAACAGGCTATTGAAAAGTTGCCGGCTCTTGGGGGCCCCATGATGCGCTCAATGTCGAGAATGAAGGCATCTGTAAAGCAAATGGTCGTTCCCGGAATGTTGTTTGAAGAGCTTGGCCTTACTTATATTGGCGTTGTCGATGGACATAATATGAGCCAACTCGTGAGCATGCTTCAACATGCAAAGAATGTCGATGGACCAGTGCTTTTGCATGTGCGCACAAAAAAGGGTAAGGGATACACGCCTGCAGAAAATCAGCCCGACTTATTTCACGGCATCGGCCCCTTTGACTTGCAAACAGGTAGCGTTATTGGAAGCTCAGGCGACAAACCTTTTTCGAACGTATTTAGCGAAGCAATTACGAGTTTGGCAAAAGACAATCAGAAGGTGGTAGCATTAACCGCGGCTATGCCATCGGGGACAGGTTTAGAGCGTTTCAAAGAGACCTATCCAAATCGATTCTTCGACGTGGGTATTGCCGAGGAACATGCGGTGACTTTTGCAGCAGGTTTGGCACGCAATGGCTTAAAACCTTTCTTCGCAGTTTACTCTACTTTTTTGCAGCGTGGGTTTGATCAAATCTTGCACGATGTATGTATACAAAATTTACCGGTAACATTTTGTCTTGATCGCGCTGGATTAGTTGGTAGTGATGGTGAAACCCATCATGGCGTATTTGACTTATCCTACTTACTGACCCTTCCAAACCTCACTGTTTTCGCGCCTAAAGATGGCACAGATTTAAGGCAAATGATGAACTACGCATCAAATGCTAAAGAGCCTGTTGCGATTAGATATCCCCGTGGCACTGCATACAGCGACCAACAAGATTTCTCGGGAAACCTCGATCAAGAGATTTACCATTTGGGCAGCGACTTTACAATTGTAGCTGTGGGTCGCATGCATCATATTGCAGTTGAGGCATTGAACATTCTAAAAGACAAAAGAATTTTTGGTCAAGTTGTCACGCCTAAAAAGTTAAAGCCCTTCGACCTTGTGGCGTTAAAAGGTGTGCATAACAATCAAAAAATGTTATTCACACTAGAAGAGAATCAAAAGATTGGCGGTTTTGGATCCTTTTTACATCAAATAGCCAATGAGGCGGGATGGCCACTTACTATTCACAGCTTTGGCATTCCCGATCAATTTGTCACCCACGGTGAAGTCAATGAGTTGTTTAAAGTGCTTAGGCTAGACCCTGCGGCTATTGCAGAGCAAGTAGAGGCCCTACTTTTGGAAAGAGGTCTATTGTGAAAGAGCGCATCGATGTAATGCTCGTTCAGCAGGGATTTTGCGAAACGAGAGAGAAGGCGAAACGTCACTTAATGGCTGGATTGGTTTTTGTAGATGGTCAACGTATTGAAAAAGCAGGCGCTTTGGTCAAAGACACAAGTCTAATCGAAGTAAAGGGCGTAGCGATTCCCTTTGTGAGTAGAGGGGGTCTCAAATTAGATAAGGCACTAAAATCTTTCGAGATTCCACTAGATGGCAAAGTATGTATGGATATTGGCGCATCGACAGGTGGATTCACGGACTGTATGCTTCAAGCAGGTGCAAGTAAAGTATTTGCCGTGGACGTAGGCTATGGCCAACTAGACTGGAAGTTGAGAAGTGATGCTCGCGTAATCAATCTCGAACGCACCAATATCCGATATATTACTGCAGAGCAAGTGTGTGAATCACTCGACTTTTTTAGTGTCGATGTCGCCTTTATCTCTTTAAAGCTTGTTTTGCCCGCTATTATTCCCTTTTT
>CALFXQ010000411.1 GCA_937958285.1 uncultured Fusibacter sp.
GCAATCACAACGCGTCGAGGCTATTGTCATTGCCATGGCAATGCGATGATCATTCCATGAATTCACCATACCACCGTACAACGTACTTCTGCCTTGAATAATCATTCCATTTTCAGTTTCCTGAATATCCGCACCTAACTTTTTTAACTCAGATACAGTGCTCTTAATGCGATCGGATTCCTTAACGCGGAGCCTCTCACCATTAATCACTTCGGTTTTTCCTTCTGACAAAGCAGCCAATACGCTTAGTATTGGTATAATATCGGGAATCTCTCTTGCATCAATAAGTGTACCATGTGTTTTTGATGGCATACTGACCAGCGTATCACCTTCCCAGTAGATATGTCCCCCCATGGCTTTCACGACATCGATTACTTCTTTATCTCTTTGTAGAGACGACTTTCTTAAGCCGTTCAACCGAATAGGCCCACAAATTTGGCCTGCAACAATCCAAAATGCCGCATTGGAGTAATCGCCTTCCACAATGTAATCACAATGGTTATAAAGTTGATTGCCAGGTATAACAAATCGCTTATAGCTGTCGTTATGGATCTGTATACCATGCCTTTTAAGGGTTTCGAGGGTCATATCTACATAGCCTTTTGACTCTAAATTGCCGATCACCTCGATTTCAGTGTCTTTGGGCATAAGTGGCAATGTAAAAAACAAACCCGAAAAGTATTGTGAGCTCACATTTCCCTTCATGGTAAGCTTGCCGTTTAATGCACCTTTAAAAACTTCAATTGGCAGTGCGCCATTATAAGTATAGGGAACAGCATTTTTGTTAAATAAATCAATATAGTCTGTCAAGGGGCGATACCTGAGGTGATTCTGTCCTGTAAAGGTGACAGGACCGTCAACGAGCTGGCTTATAGGGATACAAAAGCGCAACGTGGAGCCCGACTCATTACAATCTATAGGTTTGCTTGGCGTTATTAATGAACTTTTAAAAAAAGTCACAGTATCTCCTGATTCGTTGATTTTTAGACCAAATGACGCCATTGCAGACAATGTCGCACAAACATCTTGTGAATAAACTAAGCCTCTCACATGCCCTACTGTTAATTCTGTTTCTTTGTTCTCGCCGACAATGCTAGCGGTTGACAGTTGATTGCCTGTAAGCGCTGCTAGACTCCCGGCAATAATGGCGCGATGCGAGTCAGATTTTGAAGGTGGAGCTGAAAGGGTGCCATTTAAAGGTCGTGGTATAAATAGCATATGGTCAATCCACTTCGAATCATATAACTGCTTTGACGGCTCTAATAGCATACTTCTCAAAGCCTCAATAGAAAGGGTTTTTACAACAGGTTGACCCACATCGTCAAGGAGTACAAAATTCAGCATACCACGTCTAATCTTCTTATCTTGACTCAGTCCGGTGATAAACCATTCAGGATGGCTAAGAACTTCTGCATTGTACCAGGGTTGAGAGGATAACCAGTGGAAGTACGCATTTAAATGGTCGTCACTTAAGTTACAGTACATATTAGAGAGGACAAGCGACCAATACAAGCCATACATCACCGCTTCCCCATGTGCAAATCGCTGATAGTCAAAGTGTTTTTCTAGACAATGTCCCAGTGTATGTCCCAAGTTTAGATGCATGCGAACATGCTTTTCGTCAGGGTCTTGCTCTACAATCGATTCCTTATAAGCTTTGAACACCTCTACATATTGCAAAACCAGTTTCTTCTGATCAGTTGTACAATAGAGTTTTTCTAAAAATTCGATATTTGTTAAGAAACCGTACTTAACAGCCTCGCCAATGCCATTGACCCACTCTCTCTCTGGCAGTGTCTCTAAGAATGATGGTATAACAATCACTTCTTCAGGGGGATGAAATGCGCCGATCAGATTTTTACCTTGCGGCATATCGACAGCGGTCTTTCCACCGATGGCTGCATCGATCATACCCAGCAATGTGGTCGGCACAGCAATCCAGTTTATTCCGCGCTTTATAAGGTGCGCGGCCAACCCCGCCATATCGGTTACAATGCCACCGCCTATTGCGACAATAACCTCATCGCGATGAATCTCAAAGCTTAAAAGTGTTTCAAGTAAGCCATTGAGCTCTTGAAGTGTTTTATGGGACTCAGAGGCAACGCATGTACACATGCCAATGCAATTTTCGTGCGCTCTAAGAGACTGAATATCTTGGGCATATAGTTCTACTAAAATGGGATCGACAACAATGGCAAATCTACGGTCTCCAATGCGCTGCGAAATCGTTTCAAAGTTCTGCGGTCTCAACGTAGACCTCCTCTCTCAGTTGAAGTAAATCAAGATCACTATTGCCGAGCCAAAATTCCTGTGCAAGTACTGCCTGATAAAAAAGCATATCCAGTCCATAGGAAACACTTAGACCTCTGTCGATTGCATTTAAAATAAAAGGTGTTTGTCTTGGACGGTACACAATATCTGCTGCTAAGCCATCTTTTAAATTGCCAAGAAGTGTTTCGAAGATAAAAACCTCGGCATTGCCAGGCAATGTGTTGACAAGGATGTCTATTGATTCTAGCGGCACTGACAGCCCTTGAATACGCCATTTAACATGAGCGGGCGAGAAAGGCGTGATATCTGCAATGAGCTGATGTGCTTGTTCAGGGCGCCTAGCGCAAATTGTGATGGCGCAAACGCCACTAACACTGAGGGCGTAAGCAATGCCTCGGGCAGCTCCACCTGCCCCGATTATCGCTACATGACTTTTTTTCAGCGAAAAGTCACGGCTGAGGATGCCCTGTACAAAGCCTGCGCCATCTGTATTGTCGCCTATCCAACCCTCGGGTGTTATTTTTACGGTGTTGACTGCACCAGATGCCCTTGCCCTTAAAGTCATGTGATGGAGTTTGGGTATGATTTGCTCTTTAAAAGGAATTGTCACATTAAACCCTTGTATCTTGCGACCAGTGCCGTTCAATTGTAAATGTTCAATTTCATTGATCGCATGCAAGAAATTGCCTTGGGTATCTAGGAGTCCATAGTGCAATGAATATCCCTTCTTGTTGAAAAGCTTGTTGTGTATCAATGGTGAAAGTGAATGGATGATTGGGTTCCCGATTAGTACATAATCACTCATAAGCACCCTCCTCGCGATTTTTTATAGTAAAAAAGAGCCCAGAAGGACTCTTTTCCTTAGTCTAATTATAGACAAATCGAATTTCATTGTAAACGGTTCTAGCCTCAGTAAATAAATTTCCAAAATTAGTGGCGGTCTTCTCTAAAATATGGCACACTCAGCCCTTCTGGCTCATTGCTGCCTTTTCCCTTTTGCATAGATGTTATTATGAGAACGGTAATTGTAATTACATAGGGCATTGCCGAAAAGATATACTGGGCATAGGGAATGTTAAACTGCTGTAATCTAAAACCGAGAATGCCAAGCATGCCAAATAAATAGCTGCCAAACAATGCGTAGAGCGTATTCCATTGACTAAATATGACGAGTGCAATGGCAATCCACCCCCTGCCTGCTGTAAGGTTTTCTTGCCAAGCGGGTACGTATACGAGGGATAAATATGCGCCGCCAAGTCCGCATAATGCACCACCGATCATAATGTGCACATACTTGTATAAGCTCACATTGATGCCGCTCGCATCCGCTGCAGCTGGGTTTTCTCCAACCATGCGCAAGTTGAGACCAAAGCGCGTTCTCTCGATGTAAAACCAACTGGCTATGGCCAATAGATAGGCGAGGTAAACGAAGTAGTTTTGATTAAAAAGCACCGGGCCAATCAATGGTATTTTAGAGAGCAGAGGTATTGCAATGGGTTCGAATTGATCGATAAAGCCTTCTGACAGCACAAAGCCCATTAGATATTTGCCAATAAATCCAGAAACGCCTGTTCCAAAGATTGTAAGCGCCAAACCTGTTACCACTTGATTGGCACGCAGTGTCACTGTGACAAATGCGTAGATGCCAGCAGCCACTGCACCGCTCGCCGCACCTGCTGCGATTGCAAGAAATGGCATTTCGGTGCTATGCCCAACTAAAAAGCCAAAAACTGCTCCAATGAGCATCATGCCCTCTACGCCGAGATTGAGATTGCCTGTGCGTTCTGTAATGATTTCTCCCAATGTGGCCAGAAGGAGCGGCGTTCCCGCTTGAATTGCTGCCATTAAGAATAAGATCATGTTGTGGGTCCTCCCTTTGATTGCCACTCTATGCGATAGGTTACAAAAAACTCTGAACCCAAAGCAAAAATGAGAATCACCGCTTGCATGACCTCTGCTAGCGCTTGTGGAATTTGGAACACCGTTTGGATGTAATTTGCACCTTGGGTGAGAATTGCAAAGAAAAATGCAGTAAATGGAACCACTAGGGTACTCATGCCTGAGAGCCATGCAATGATGATGGCCGTAAAGCCGTAGCCACCACTTACTTGCACCGAGAGTGTGCCATTGATTGCAGAAGCTTGAAACACGCCTACTAACCCTGCAATTGCACCACTTAAGAACAGCGTCTTTAGTATGGTGCCTTTAACATCCATTCCCGCATATTTTGCGGTATTCTTGGATGTGCCTACTACGCATATTTCATAACCCAACTTTGTGTGGTTGATTAACATGTAAATCGCAAAAACTAAAAACAGCATCGCAACCCAGCCGATATGCACGCCAAAAAGTTTTGGGAAAATTGCGGACTCGTTGAACTGCGCTATTTTTGCAAATCCAAAGCTCTTTGGATCTTTCCATGCAGAAAACTGCAAAAATACGATTAACTGTATAGCAAGATAGTTCATCATCAGTGTAAAGAGCGTTTCGTTGCTATTGTAACGCACTTTAAAGAATGCCGGTATTAGGGCCCAAACGCCACCAGCTAGCATCGCCAAAAGTACCATGCCAACCAACAAAATTGGCTTTGGCAAATTTGAGTGAAAAAGTGCGAGATATGAGCCTGCAATAGCGCCCATAGCAATTTGACCTTCAGCACCTATATTCCAAAACTTCATTTTGAAGGCAATTAAAACGCCAAGTGCTGTGATGGTCAGTGGTATCATCACATTGATGGTCTCGACGAGGCGATAAGAACTGCCCAAGGCTCCCAAAACGAGTTCGCTATATACCTTTATTGGATTGTGTCCTAAGAAGGCCAGAGCGACACCGAGAAGCATTAGGCCACAAGCTATGGCCGCAAGCTTGATTAGAACCACTTTTACAATAGGTAGTTCCCTTTGCTTTGTTATTTTAAACATCGCTACCTCCATGTGCATTACCACCGGACATCAAGTAGCCGATTTTTTGTTTATCGAATGCATCTCGCGTCAAAACACCAGTCACTTTTCCTTCGCACATAACCAAAATGCGATCTGCAAGGCCCATTAATACATCGAGATCTTCTCCGATAAACAAGATGCCAATCCCCTTCTCTTTTTGGGCATTAAGCAGGTCATACACTAAGTGCGATGAACCGATGTCTAGGCCTCGAGATGGGTACGCAGTTATAATAAGATGTGGGTTATTCTCAATTTCTCGCCCTAAAAGGACCTTCTGAATATTGCCGCCTGAGAGCAGTCTTACAGGATGAGAGATGCTCGGCGTGTCGATATTGAGTTTATCTACTAAATACTCGGCTAACACCCTGCTGTTTTTACGCGTAATAAAGAAACCCTTTTGTCTGTGATATTCCTTTAAGAGTACGTTGTTTGTTATATCCATTGTCGAAACAAGACCCATGCCCAACCGATCCTCTGGCACAAAGCTCAAAGAAATACCCTTGTTAATAATCGCACGGGGCGATAGGCCTAAAAGGGACTCACCTTCGTAGACTACATCGCCTTGAACGATGGGAAGTAAGCCCGCAATGGCTTCGCATAGTTCGCGTTGCCCACTACCAGCCACCCCTGCTACACCTAAGATTTCACCTTTAAGCAAATCAAAGGATACTGATTTTAAGCGCTTTGTACCCAAATCATCAAGTACCGTTAAGGCATCTACTTTTAAAAGTAATTCTGTTCCAGTTGCAGGCACACATGATAACGATAAATCCACCTCGCGACCAACCATTGCATTCGTAAGCGTTTGTTCATCTTGCTCGCTGGTTATTTCTGTCTGAATATATTGGCCTTTTCTCATAATGGTAACGCGATCGCTTATCGCCCTTACTTCAGATAATTTGTGGGTGATAATAATCATACTATGGCCTTCGCGCTTCATCGTTCTTAGAATCGCAAAGAGGTGTTCGGTTTCTTGTGGTGTAAGTACGGCAGTGGGTTCATCGAGAATTAAAATTTTAGCGCCACGGTACAAGACCTTTAGTATCTCTACGCGTTGCTTCTCTGCCACTGACATATCGCGAATGCGCTTTGATGGTGCGATGTCGAGACCATATTGCTTTGAGAGTGCCTCTATTTTTGCCTCGACCTTTTGCGCATTAAACCAAACACCAGAATCAAAGCCAGCTACGATATTTTCAGCCGCTGTAAGGGCGTTGACCAACTTAAAGTGTTGATGAATCATCCCAATACCCTTGGCAATGGCTTGTTTTGGCGTTCTCAGCACAGCCTGTTGTTCATATATTTTCACACTGCCTGCGTCAGGTGTATAAATGCCAGCGAGCACGTTCATCAACGTGCTCTTTCCTGCGCCATTCTCCCCGAGAATAGCGTGTATTTCGCCGACAAGGACGTCCAAATGGACGTCCTCGAGGGCTTGCACATCACCAAAACGCTTCGAAATGTCGTTCATCTCTACCGCGTATTTCATTCAATCACCTATTCTATGGTGCCTTTAACACCTTTTACGAACCACATCATGCTCAACTGGTCGGCATCGGCTAGAACTTCACCTTCATTGACTTTTAGCGCGCCCGTTTGATCATAAATAGGACCTTGGAATGGTGCAAATTCTCCAGACAAAATCTTGGCAGAAACTTCGTCTACCTTTGCTTGAGCTTCAGTAGGTGCGATCTCTGAAAGTGCATCTAATGCGACGATACCATCAGCCATACCACCCCAGTAGTTTACCGATGACCAAGTGCCCTCTTGAACTTTTTTAACCTGATCGACATAGTATGGTCCCCAGTTCCAAATAGGCGCTGTTAAATATGCATTAGGCGCTTTCTCTTTAGAAGGTGAGTTGTATCCAATTGCAAAGACGCCCGCCTCTTCAGCAGCTTGCTGAGGTCCTGCAGTATCTTGATGCTGGGCAATAACATCAGCACCATTTGCGATTAAGGCCTTAGCCGCTTCCTTTTCGAGTGCTGGATCATACCATGTGCTTGTCCATACAACTTCTACTTCCACAGCAGGGTTAACAGATTGTGCACCCAGTGTAAATGCATTGATTCCACGAATGACCTCTGGAATTGGAAACGCTGCAACATAACCGAGTTTGCCATTTTGTGATTTCATGCCTGCAACGATACCAGAAAGATATCTAGGTTCTTCTATTTTACCAAAGTAATTGTTCATATTTTCAGAAGACATGTAACCCGAGCAGTGAAGAAATTTCACATCTGGGAATTCTTTTGCAAGCTGGTCCATAAACTCCATATATCCAAAGCTCGTACCAAAGATCACCGAAGCGCCCTGGTCGATCATGCCTTTAACAACTGTTTTAACTTCAGCATCTTCTGGAACAGACTCTTTATAGAGTGTTTTTACGCCAAGCTCTTGCTCTAAATATAGGCGACCTTGATCGTGAGCGAATGTCCAACCACCATCGCCAATAGGTCCAACGTAAATAAAGCCAACTGTTAGCGGTGCAGCTTCGGTTGCAGCCTCAGTGACTGCTTCTGTTGCTTCTGTTTCTTCTGTTGTTGACGTCTCTGTAGCCTTTGGCGCACAGCCTATTGCTCCAAAAACCAAAATCATCACCAATAAGACCGAAAAAATACGCTTCATGTTCTCCTCCTTGAATTAACAACATTATGCCCCAAACGTTATGCCTTGTTCTGGCGACATTTCCTTGATCACAGCTAAAGATAACAAATCAACACCTTGTTCTCTTAAAACTTGTCCGCCTTGCTGAAAACCCTTTTCAATGGCTATGCCTACGCCCCCAAGCGCAGCCCCAGCTAATTGACATATTTCCATTAATCCTTTACTAGCACTTCCCTCTGCCAAAAAATCATCGAGAATCAACACCGTATCTTCAGCAGTAATAAACTGCTTAGACACCATAATGTCATAATCTCTCTGTTTGGTAAAAGAATGGACCTTAGATGTCCACAAGTCGCCAGCGAGGTTAATGGATTCGGTTTTCTTTGCAAAGACGACAGGTACTTTAAAATATTGCGCTGCGATAATGGCAATGGCAATACCGGAAGCCTCTATCGTGAGAATTTTAGTGATCCCCTTACTCGAAAAATGCGAATAAAAGGCCTCTCCCATCTGATTTAAAAGCTCAAAGTCTAACTGATGATTCAAAAAAGCATCAACTTTTAAGACCTTTGTCGATACTACTCTTCCCTGCTCGCAGATACGATCTTTTAAAGGCTGCATAAAGGCTCCTGTCGCGTGCCTAAACAAAAAAAACTCCCATTGAGGGAGTTTATATGCCAAAGACACTTAAACTCCGTAGACAGACTATTTAAGGTAGTCGGTAGAAACTTTTGGGCCATATCCCCAAATTTATACGAAGGCTTTGTATTTAATTTCTCGTATATCATACAAGATGATACGCCCTTTTACAAGGGCAAATTTACAACTTTTTAACTTCTTCCAGATACTCTGAAGCGTCTAGATTTCCTGTCCAGAATACGACTCTTCCGTCTTCCATAAGCGCATATCCCTTCGTGGAGGAACATGCAATATCTTTGACATACTTAATACCATTAATTTTAGTGGGTTTGTAGTGGGTTTCACCATCTTTTGAACTATATCTGCCCCAGGTATAGACCTCGCCGATATCTGTCATGGCTACAGTAAAACTGTCATAGGCTACTGCCTTGACAATGCTCTTTAAATCCGGTATCTCTTTGGCAAATAGCACTGACGCATCGCTGGCAATCCCCAACTGTCCATACTGGTTTTGCCCAACGCACTTTACGCGACCATTGTCTAAGACAAAAACGGTAAAATTCTTGCCAGCAGCGACATAAAAAACGCCTGCAATAGTTGCGATCACTGGCTCAGACTGTTTACCCTTAAAGCCAGTTCCAAGTTGGCCCTGGCTGTTGTCTCCCCAAGCTGTAATCGTGCCATCATGATGCACTGCGACGACATGGCCGCTCGAGCAAGCAATTTGCTTCACCCGCGACACATCTTTGACGCGCTTTGGCAATTCGCGGTAATTGAGCTTTTCTTCGCCAAGCTGGCCAAACTCATTGTTACCCCAAGTCATCACAGCACCCGAAACTAAAAGTGCCACTGAATACTCAGCGCCTGCCACAACTTGCTTTACTTGCTCTAAACCCCATATCTTTTGAGGCGTTTTACTGTGGTTTTTAGTACCATTGCCCAATTGCCCATAGTCATTATTGCCACATGCAGAAGCAGAGCCATCGTAATGCTTAAATAGCGTGTGCGCATCGCCTGCAGAAATTTGAGCCACATTGTCAAAGCCAAGCAATCGCTTAATGTGGTCGCTATCTGAAAAAGTCCCATCGCCTAATTGCCCGTATTTGTTTTTTCCGTAAACATCGATTCGCCCCGATAGATGGACTTTGAAAAAATGATTGGCACCGCTTGCGATTCCTTTAATGCCCTTTTGTTCTGTTACTGTAATTTCAGTTTCCACCCACTCAGACCAGTTGCCATTTCTATCTTTCACTCGAAGACCAACAACCTGCTGTCCAGATTCGTCATACCGCTCTTTGCAATTTTGCCATTCCACCTCGAAAATCTCACGACCTTCTGTTTTAGATTCATCGTACTTCCACTCAATTTTTGTGGTGGTTGTAATATTGTCTTTGGGAAAGTATGTGATGACTGCTATAGGATCGAATTCGCTTACTTTGAACTGAAGAAGTGCTAGATATAACAACTTTGCACCTTCGTCGTATCGCGAGTGCCCACCTATTTTTTTAACTAACTCATTGGCATAGTCTCTGGTAATGGTCCCCTTATATACTAAAAACCGCTCATTTTCTTGAAGCTCATAATTGGCAATAATGTCGTCTGCGTTGAGTGCTAACCACTTTTTTAACTCAGCAATGTCATTGCATTTAGTGGCATTGATTTTTCGAAATTCAATAAGCGCACGTTTAACGGTCTTAAAATCTAAAAAGATATCGCGTTCCTTCTTATCAACTTTAAGCACAACGAAAACCCCAAATGCAACCAATATGCAAATGCCAAAAGTGGCGACTATAACAACCCACATAAATATTACCTCATTTTACAATTAGTATGCTGTGTTTTCACAAGGACCTGATAACTCAAATGTTGCTGTTGCCGTTTGCAATTGATGGCAAATATGAACACCGTAGTTTAAACTTTTCGCCTTAAGGACATTTAGCTTATTCACTAGGGAACGCGAGGCCGCAATGGGAATCCCAGTGAGAACAAGTTCAATATACCAGCGATTTTCTAGTTGATTGCCATTGGCATGCATACGCAGGCCACTCCCCACGATCATACTCTGTACAAGATCGCCGTGCATTAGCTTTCTCGATTTAACATAATACATTTGCTGTACCGCTAAATCAAGTAATTCCTCTAAGATGCTACACAAATGCGGCAACTGACTTTTATTGATATGTATCCAGTTTAGCTGTAAGTCAAAAGTTAATTCAAAACCTCTGGCGAGTCTCAACTTATCAAACAAGATTAGCTCAATTTCAGGTACGCCTAATTCCATTTTTTGATCGATCGAAGACAAATCGGAACGACTTAAGTAGTCTAATGCATCATCTACAAGTCCCATCTCCAAGTAGCCAGATAAAATCTGCAGTTGATTTCTATAGCGATGTCTTAGCACTCTTATCTGATTTTGCATATTCTCATCAGCTGCATCGCGTATTTTTTGTTCGTTTTGCTGCATGTTGCCATAGTAATTGAGGTGTAAAAACACAACACCTGTAACAAATACCGCTATAGAAAACACTGCGATATATATTCTATTGTTAGAAAGGTACACCCAAACAGCAAGGAAAAATAATAATGCAAGTAGCGCTATAAATATAGAAGTGGTAATTATCTTTCGTTCTTTGCCGTAGAAATTTAGCTTGCGCATGTACACTCCGTCTAGGATTAGTTAGTTAGCATATTTTAATATTATAGCATGGCAAAAAAAAAAAATACAGATGGCATCTTATTCATTTGCCATCTGCACTTCGAATATCTTGTAATGGAATTGTGCTGCCCAAAGAAATCGCATACTTGTCTATTATGCCAACCTTTCCCTCTGCAACACCATAAGCGCCTTTTTCAGCTATCACGATACCTGGATTTACATGTTTACAAAGGCGCAGTACTTTTCCATATTTATCGAAGAACAACACATCTATCGGCAGCTTCATTCCAAATGTGTGTATACTGCTACAAGGAAGCAAGATGTACATTGTGTTATCGGGTAAGTCTCTTGCCCCCATTAGGCCCTTTAGTCTCAAAAAAAACGTATTCAACACTACCCATTTTAGGTCCATACTGCCCCCTATTGATTAATAAAATACGACGCCATTTGTATAACAGCTGGTCCTAGTATGATCACGAATATCGTTGGAAATATAAAGAAAATCAAGGGAAACAACATTTTCACCGGCGCTTTTACCGCCTTTTCACGCGCTGCCATCTTGCGCTTATAACGGATGAGTTCGGATTGAATTTTTAAGACCTGAGCCAAACTGGC
>CALFXQ010000412.1 GCA_937958285.1 uncultured Fusibacter sp.
ATGGTAGGTGAAATTCGAGATAGTGAAACGGCTCAAATTGCCATTAGAGCGGCAATCACAGGGCATATTGTACTTTCTACCTTGCATACAAACGACACCGCCAGTTCCCTTGCGCGGCTTGTGGATATGGGTCTAGAACCCTACTTGGTATCTACCGCGACTGTGGGCATTATCGCACAGCGCCTCGTAAAAAAGGTCTGCCCTAAGTGTGGTCAAGATTATAACCCCAATGAGGCAGAGCGTCGTCTGCTTGGACTTGGTTCATTCGAGAACCCCAAAATGAGAAAAGGTCCTGGATGCAATGCGTGTAACCAATCGGGTTACGTTGGAAGAACCGCTGTTCACGAGGTACTTCTCGTTGACAAAGAAATCCGCACCAAAATGCTTCAAGGTGGTACCTCAGAAGAGATCAAAGACTTGGCAAAAGCACGCGGTATGAAAACGCTGCAAGACTCCTGTCGAGACTTAGTTTTAAATGGCATTACCACTATCGAAGAAATGATGCGCGTCGCATATAGCTACGACGAATAGGGGAGGGTACATTGAATATTATCGATATTCTATCCCGGGCAGTAGATGCAAGAGCATCCGATGTCCACATTACTGTCGCATCGCCGATTATGGTGCGAGTTAACGGGAAGTTAGTGCAACTTACACAGCATAAGCTTATGCCAGAAGACACTAAAACCCTGATTCAAGACATGATGACCATCGATCAAATCGCCAGATTCGAAGATGCGGGGGAGTTAGATTTTTCTTATTCCAATCCTGGTCTTGGGCGCTTTAGGGTAAATGTGTTTAAGCAGCGCGGCACCTACAGCATGGCGCTAAGAGTGGTTTCTCTCGAAGTCCCTTCGATGGAGGCGTTAACGCTACCGCCAATTATAAAAGAACTGACAACAAAGCAGCGGGGCTTAATTTTGGTAACTGGGCCAACTGGAAGTGGTAAATCCACTACCTTGGCATCGATGATCGACTACATGAACAACAACAAGCACGATCACATTATTACCATTGAAGATCCTATTGAATATTTGCACAAGCATAAAAATAGCATTGTGAATCAAAGAGAAATCGGACAAGATTCCAATAGCTTTGCCGCAGCCCTTAGAGCGGGCCTCAGACAAGATCCAGATGTGATTTTGGTGGGCGAGATGCGAGACTTAGAGACCATCTCTACGGCCATTACCGCTGCAGAAACCGGGCATTTGGTACTTTCTACCCTACATACCGTAGGCGCTGCAAAGACCATAGATCGCATCATCGACGTTTTTCCACCGCATCAGCAACAACAGATTCGGGTGCAGTTGGCCTCAGTGCTAGAGGCTGTGGTTTCACAGCAACTGATGCCAAAAGCTGATGGTTCTGGGCGCGCCATTGCACTAGAGGTAATGGTGGCTACGCCAGCGGTGCGCAATCTCATTCGGGAGGGCAAGACCCATCAGATGCAAACGGTGATTCAAACGGGTTCCCACTTGGGCATGCAATCGATGGATGCTTCGCTCCTCGATTTGTATAGAAAGCGTGTGATTGACCAAGCCACTTTAAAGAAATATGCAGTGGATGTGGAACAGGTTATGAAACAAATCGGGTTTTATTAACCTAAGTTAATGCCCTTAAAGTGACGAAGATGCTTTAAGAGGGATTAAACGGGGTAAATATAATCTACTTAGGGAGGTGATGCAATTGACGTCCACTTATCTGTGCAAAGAAATCGATTTAGACGGCAAGGTCTTGTCGACAACCTATAAGGGCGAAACCAAAGAAGAAGTTGTGCAAATGATACGCTCAAAGGGTCACACACCCGTTAAAGTAGAGGTCGAGGCGTCAAAGGGCCAAGATGTAGCCAACTTGTCTATTTTCCAGCCGAAAGTGAAAGTCAAAGATATCGCAGTGTTTTGCAAGCAGTTGCATACCATGCTACACGCGGGAATGCCCCTTATATCGGCGCTAGATGTTCTAACGAACCAGTCTGAAAATAAGGTGATACGAAATACTGTAAAAGATATGGCAAATCAAGTGCAAAAGGGAGAAATTCTCTCTACTGCTATGAAAAGACATCGCAAAATATTCCCGAATTTACTTGTGAACATGGTAGAGGCCGGAGAAATGACCGGTAATCTAGATAGTGTTTTAGAACGCATGTCTGAGCATTATATTAAAGAAGAGCGCATTAATGGCAAAATAAAAGCGGCAATGACATATCCAATGGTTTTAAGTGTTTTAATTGTGGTGGTCGTTTCATTCTTGTTGATCTTTATTATGCCGACCTTTGTGAGAATGTTTGAGGGTTCTGGTGTCGCGTTGCCCTTGCCAACTAGAATCGTCATAGCCACCGGTGAGATCTTAAAAAACTACTGGTATATTATCATAGCGGTAATCATTGCTCTGATTGTTTTTATCACACAGCTACTAAAGAGCAAGGCTGTGCGGCTGCGCGTTCAGAGGGTTTTGCTCAAATTCCCAGTTTTAGGGCCATCCCTTGCAAAAATCGCCACATCGCGATTTACCCGGACCTTTTCTACGCTTTTGGCAAGCGGTATAGCGGTGATGCAAGCGCTAGAGACCTCTGCCAATGTAACGGGGAATGAAGTGGTGATTTATGGCATATCCAATGTCATTGAAGATATTAAAAAGGGATCCACAATAAGTAGCCGTTTAAAGAGCGTGGGCGTATTTCCCCCCATGATGATTTCGATGGTCAGTATTGGCGAAGAGTCGGGCTCTCTAGAGAGCATGCTAGAGAAAACAGCAGATTTTTACGATCAAGAGTTAGAATCATCTATAACGCGCATTATCGGGTTAATCGAACCACTTATGATTGTGGTTATGGCAGTTGTTATTGGTTTTATTGTCGTATCTATGATGATGCCAATGTTTGGCATGCTAAATACCATCAAGTAGATTGCGACATTGAACATACACTTTAATTTATGGAGGGTTAAAAAATGAATCGAGTTTTGAGAAAGAGAAGAAAGGGCGGGTTCACCCTAATCGAACTAATTGTAGTAATTGTTATCCTCGGCATCTTGGCTGCAATTGCTGTACCACAAGTGTTGGGCTTCCAAGAGCGCGCAAGAGCACAAGCAGATCAACAAACTGCGGTGCAATTAAGGAATGCTGTTGCCTTACTATTTGCGAATGGTGAGATAGCAGGTTCGGGTACAATTACTATCGCTGCAGCAGATAATGCTTGGACCATTCAAAATACGATTACTGGTACTGGAGCGGTTTCAACAGTTATTGATGATCTAACAGGACCAATAGATGTTGCTGGTACCCGCGACATCGTCATAACTTTAGATGCAAATGGCTCTGTTGTTGTAACTTCGCCTTGATTTTCAGTTTGAACTGTGCTGAATATTTGTTAGTTATGTAACAAAATTTGAATGGCTTATGCCATTCAACAAGCCTATTTCTTTATAGGTTTGTTAAATGGCATAAAAATGAGGTGTATTATGAAACGAGGTTATATATTAGTCGTAGTAATCATTATTGTGATGATTATTTCTATACTCTTTATTACTCAGAGTAACTTAACGCGAGACAACACTAGTACTATTGTCAGGCAAGAGCAAATGGCTCAGGCGCATTTTTTATCGAGATCGGCTATCGATCTAGCCTATTCTGCGCTGATGAGCGCATCGACGACCCCTGGGTATACCCTTAAGATAGACTTGTTTAAAATCAATACCGCAAATGTACTCAATGAAGTTGTGAACTTCCCAGAGGGAATTTCTAATATACGCGTTTTTCACGATGGCAATTTTATTGCGATTGAGGCGGTTTCTAGCATCACTGGAACAAATGTGGTTTCGAGGGTAGTGCTAAGAATAAATAAAGATAATTACGCGGATTATTCGTGGGACTAGAATAGACTCATGTGAAAGAGGTACTGCTATGAAAGCAAAGGGCTTAACGCTTATAGAACTAGTCATCTCCATTGCCATTGCAGGCATTTTATTGGTGATGTCAGTGAGTATTCTCGATTTTAGCTTTAATATTCAAAACAACTACGAAGAAGAGTATGCCATGCAGTCTGAAGTGCGAATCGCACTTGAAGAAGTGAATCGGTATATTAGGTTTGCATCGGCGGTCTTTGCAGTAACACCAGATACCTTTGTTCCTGTTCCAGGGGTGCCTGCGGGCACAGTTACTGGGCTTAAAAAAGGGTGGCACTATTTCGGCGTTTCTCCCAATGGCAGACAGCTTGTTCATTACAGATATGACTCAGATGTTGCCTCAGCCACCTTCGAAAAGCATATTATCGAACCCATAGTCGATGGACTTGGCGACAATTGGGATTTGCAAATGACATTTTCCAAGGCAAATGCCGGTGCTGACGACACCTTACTCGCGTTTGGCATTGAAGGCACCAAAAATGGCAATCAGGTGTTTGAATATATTTCCGAACTAAGTGCATTAAATGCCTTACAGGTCATTGATCGCGGCGATATTGCTAACCGCGCTGTAGCCCTTGCCTATCGCAATGACGAAAGACCAGAAGTACAAAAGATAAAAGCGGCAGTGACAACGGTATTAGATATGTCGGGCTCGATGAATGCGCGCATGGATGGATCTGGTAGAAATGACTCAAATCCACCGACAAATGCACGTATTAGAATTCTGCGCGACAAGGGTCAATTGCTAATTAACACGCTTAAAAGTGCCTATGTGAGTATTGTACCCTTTTCTACAAGTGCGAATATCCCCCATAGCAGTATGCCCTCTGGCATAGCAAATCCCAGCAATTTTAGAAGTGTAGACAATTCAAGTGAGAAAACCACACTATTAAATATCATGAGTGGCTTAGTCGCAAGTGGTGCAACGAATACAGGTGATGGAATAAGACGGGGCTACTTTCAGTTAAAAAACTTTAATACTTCACCACCAGCGCTAATTGCGGGTGAAACCATTAAGAATTATATGATCCTATTGGTCGATGGCGCCACAAACTCTGCTTCCATGAAGATGTGGTACAATGGCACAGCCTGGCAGCATTCCACAACTGCTTCAGAGCTCTTGCAAGATGGGAATTTAACCAGAAATCTAGACTTAATAACTTCAGGACCGTTTTTTAATACGGGTGCGGCTAATGGGTTAGG
>CALFXQ010000413.1 GCA_937958285.1 uncultured Fusibacter sp.
GGGTCTCTATAAGTAACAAAAAGAAACCCGCTCACTGAGCGGGTTTCTTTTTGTTACTTATTACTACTATACTAGCGTCTTCTCACGAAGAATGCGCCGGCTCCAATAATGGCGATGCCTAAGATATAGAAGCCATACATAAATCCTTCGCTTGTTTGTGGCAGAGTTGCATCTCCAAGAGGTACAACACTCTCTTTAATCTCCACATTGCCATCGAGGGCACCTTGTGGTGTGTTTTCATCGTCTAGAGTCAACTCGGGAAGCGCTGTTGGAGGCTGTGTGACAGGCTCAACTACAGGAGCTTGAGTCGTTGTCACAACTTCAGTTGTAGTTGCAACAGTGGTTACCTCTACAATGATAATTGTTTCAGGGAATGGCGATACTGTCTCGATCACCACAGCAGCGGTTGTTGGTGGCGCTGTTGTGGTTTGCACAGTCTCAGAAACAGTTGTCGGTGGGATTGTTGTAGTTTGCGGAACTGTTGTTGTAGTTGTGGTAATTTGCGGAACTTCAACAAATGTTGTTGTTTGTTGAATTGTTGTGGTAGTTGTTTGTGGAATTGTTGTGGTGGTGGTAGTTGTTGGTGGGATTGTTGTGATTGGAATTACTGGAACTTCAAGAAGTGCAACATTTGAATCGTGCACGCCAAAGTTCATAAAGTAGTAATCGCCGTCAGTTGGCACCATGTCTATAGTTACACGTGTGTAGCCCTCTACTACTGAGGTAGTATCGATGCTGAATGGACCTGTGTAAGGAATCCAAGTTGTGCTTGGCTGTATGCGATAGAACATTTCTGTTAAGATAAACGGATCAGAATTTGTTGGATCTTCAGTGTTAGTCAATGTGACCAACGAACGACCTGCTTCAGGCTGGGTGTAGTTAAGCGCTGGCGCAAGTACAGTAAATGGAATTGCCTTAGGTGTTGTAGGCGCAAACTCTATGGGTTCAGGTCTGCCAGAATCTTGTTTGCTAAGCGCACTTGTCGCATCTCGTCCGATCTCTGTGTCTGTGCCATAGCGTACATAAACCGTTTGATTTCCAGGGAATTTTGGATCCCATCCTTCATACCAGTTCATCCACATTATTTTCTCTGAAACACCAGCAGGCTTCAAAGAAGTGTCGCTCACTGGAATCATTCTTGCTGGAACGCCAATTTCCATGCCCTCTTCGAGGCCATTTAGCACGTTGTTCACATCATCGCCCGTTACACCGCAAACTTTGTGCAAGTAGACGATTTTATAAGCAGGAGCTAAAATATTCGATGGACCCGGGTTTCTGATTGCTGGCTGAAGACCCAGCGTTGCTGTTAGGTACATGTAGCTATGAGGCGCAGTTTTGGATACGTGCAAATCGTTTCCAGAATCTAGATAAGTGCCTTCGTGAATATCTGCACTCAGTTGGGTCATAACCCCACTCATGATGTCGCCGTACTGGTCGTAAACTTTTACGTCGTAATGCTCAATGGCGGCCAAGTCACCTTGCGGCACGATGATATCTTTCTCGCCAACGATCTCTAAGCGCGTGGGTATAGAGGGCGCTCTTTGCACGGTGACCGTGAGGTTCTCGGTAGCCTTGAGTTTAAAGATGCTGTGCTGATAAACTGACTTCAAGGTGAATACGCCAGACTTGGCCGCCGGAGCCACCGTTACTTGTTTGCTGTCTGGATCCCAGCTAACGCCATCGATTGCACCGCCAGAACCATTTAGCGAATTTGTGAGAACAGGCGCTTTTGTGGCGTCGTCAGTCCAAGAAATCCAAGTCCATTGTGGAGGAATAGGCAAAAGTTTGAGGTACTCGTAGCGGTATTTGCCCATGGTGTTATATGTGGCTGTGATTGGGTCCTCGCCAAGGGCTGGGACGATAATCGTTGGGTTGCCGTTCAAGTTAACTGCAACTTCAGCTTTGCGGATGATGCGGATATCGTTAATACAATCCACGATTCGATTGACTTTTGCAATCACAACTGGCATATACTTCACTTCGATATCGAACTTAATGGCAGCACATTTGGCAGCCAAGGCGTCGCGTACCGCTTGTCGGTGCTCTTCTTTAATTTCTAGTAGCGCATCTTCAATTTTTGCCTTGATCTGCTCTGGGGTATCTTCGGTTGTAACCACCACATCGAGACCAAGTTCTTCGAAGATGTCATTTAACTTGTCGACCATATGCTGGTCTGCTCGTGCGATTGCCGCTTCGATTTCATCTTTGAGCTCCGCTTTAAATTCGGCGATTTTTTCGTTGATAACATCTTTCGCTGCACGCTTAAGCGCATTTAACATAACCTCTTCAAAATCGATATCCGACAATGAAGGCGGCTTTACTTCTCCAAACTCTCCAAACTGACCTATTGCCAAGTTTAGATCAATATAAGAACCAATGTTACCAACATGCCAACCGTTGACATTTATGGTTTTTACCGAAAAGTTTCTGCTAAGGATCTTGTTCCAGGCTGTCACGGTAAAATCAATAAAAGAAAGATTCACCGTAGGTGTTAATGCAGAAGTACCTGCAGAAGGTAAAATTCTGCTGATTTTTACCTTTGGGCCACCTGAGTTGAGTAAATCCACAGGTTTTTCTGGAGATCCAAAAATATCGGCAGTAAATTCATTAATGAGTTCTTGCTTTCGATTTGCAATTGTTTCAGATGTGGTTGGGAGGGCGATGTCGTCCATCACATCTGCCACTGCATATTGAACTGTGCGCGCGATAATCTCTTTAACGATTGCGCTGTTTAGTAAGTCTTCTACCACCTGATTGCCCAATAGATCATCGATAAAGCTGCCGATGTCTGTGCCTGCAGGCAAGGTAATCCCATACTGGTTGAGAATGCCCTGGATAGCGGCTTCAAGAGCTGGACCTGCTAAGTTCTTGATAGCATCATTCGTAAGTAAGCCCATTATGGCGTCAGTAACTTGCTGTGTAATGAGGTTATTGATGCCCTCAATAATGCTATCTAGCCCGGCTGATACGGTACTGTCTGCCAATGCATTGATTTTAGCTGTGACAATCGCACGTAGGGCTGGCTCAGACACATCGCCTGTAGCCGCTGGTGTTAACGAGCCCTCTGCATAAATCGGCATTAATCCTACAATCATTAACACCGCTAATAAAAGTGCTAATATTCGCCTTTGCAGGTTTGCTGTTTTCAATAATTTGTTTCTCATGCCATCTCTCCCTTCTTGGATGAATCCCAGTGACGGTGCTCGCCTCGAACGGCTTCGTCAATCAATTTAATCATCTCTAACTCGCTGCGAAAATGTACTTTCTGGCGTGTGCCCAACCATTCTAGGCACCCCTGCCAGCTCCCATGTTCGGTGAAGTAAATGTCGATGATAAAACTGTGACCGCCCACGCCATAAAGCATCTGCTGCGATGCGTCTCTCTGCTGCTTTGGTCCAGCTCTTGCTTGGCTCTGTTTACTCGCTCTGAAGCTATTGCCCTCGCTTCCCCCATAGCTCTCGCCTCTCCCATTACCCTCGCTTCCTTCACTCCTCTTTCTTGTTCTGCTACCCTCAGTTACCTCGGATCCTCTATCGCTCTCACTTACGTCGATAACTTTGCCGTTTTCACTCACATAATTTCTATGCCTTAGTTTTTTATTCATTTGAATGCCGTCCTTAGTTGAATATATGTAGCGCATCCTATACAAGTATTTTATTAAATATTTGTTACATGATGCGCACGTATTTGTGACATAATCGTTACACTTGTTACTGTAAGAGACAGAAAGGAACCCCTTCAGTGAAGGGGTTCCTTTCTGTTTCTATTTTGATTCTGTTTCGATTCTACTAAGTCATCGGTGGTAAATGATTCAGCCTTTCTACAGCGATTCGGGCCTTGTCTGCATATTGGCTCAAGATTCTTTCCATCACTCGGTTAATCATGGTAGCATCGACCCCAGGCATCAACACCACAAATTGATGCATGCCCCACTGGGCAAAGGAATCACCTAATCGCAGGTGTTCGGCAAGGTGTTTTTTAAAGTATTCGTTTCGCATGCTGCTTTGGGCTAAAGTGTCGTCGTGCCGGGAAAGAATACTTAGAATTGCGACACTTAGATGAGTGCCTGACCTTTGGGACCTGCGTCTTTCAATTTCGTAGATGGATTTAAGGTGGGTGGGCTCACAGAAATAGGCCGTTTTGATTGGACCTTCTTCCTCAAGACTTTCCAGAATATCATCACTTGGGGTGCTTTCTGACTCTATTATGCCGAGGGATGCATTCCTTTCTTGTAGGGTGGTATGACGCATTGACTGTGTGTGTACAGTGCTATTTCCCTTCTGTGGCTCATGCAGACTAATTGACTGTTCTCTAGCTTGTTCGGCTAGAATGCGTTTATAAATTTGCTTAAACTGATTAGAAGGAGATATCCCCATTTCATGATAATAAAAGCGCGTTATATATTCATAATGTTCGAGGGCAATCTTAGTCTTGTTCTGGCTAATCAAAGCTTCTAGGTACATGTGGTGAAAATGTTCTTCGTAGATATCTATTTGCAAAGCTCTTCTTGAGGTTTCAATCATCGCCTCTGAATCACCCAATTGCTTTTGAAGTGTTAGTGCGAAATCAATAGCCTTTAGATATAAATGACGATAGTGATGGCGCACTGGAAAGACCCAATGTTGATCGATACACCCTGGTAAGTAATCTCCGCTGTAGAGTTCAATCGCTTCGAGAAAGCTCTGAACTACATGTCGCGCATTATATTCAGGTAGATTCAGCTGCATTTCTCCCTGTTTAATCAAGCGCTCAAATTCATCTGCATCCACAAATATTTGCAACGATGGATTAAATCGATAGCTGCCATTAGTAAATAAAATCATCTGATTAGAGCTTTTGGATGTGTTTGCTGACTTTGGGTCATTTGTTTCTTTTAGCAATTGTCGCATACGATGCATTTGACGCCTTAAAGTTGCACGTGGGTCCTGATACGATTCAGAGAGCCACAGTTGATCCATTATCGCTTCAGGTGTAAAGCTCTTGTCTCTGTGTGTGAACAAAAACGCAAAGAGCTCCCAAATCTTCTTCGAGTGATTATTCTGTGTGTAAAGGGAGTTGTCGCCCTTTTTTAGGTCAAATCGTCCTAATGTGTGTATGATTATAGG
>CALFXQ010000414.1 GCA_937958285.1 uncultured Fusibacter sp.
ATTTTGGGATGATGTATTCCGGTAATCTCAGGCAAAATTGGCCATGAGCCGGTAGTGATAATGAGCTTGTCATAAGGGACATCAAATTGTTCATTTGTGAGAAGGTTTTTTACGGTGATTTGCTTATTATCGGCATCTACGCTAAGCACATCGTGCTCCATATGGGTCTTGACACCTAATTGTTGCAATTTATCAGGCGATGAATAGAAGAGGGTTTGTGGATCTTTTACCACACCTCCAACATAAAGCGCTATACCACAAGATAAGAAGCTGATATTGTTATTGCGTTCAAAAACAGAGATCTGTGCATCAGGGTGAAGACGCGCAATATTTGCAATCGCAGCAGTGCCTGCGTGGGTGCAACCAATTACTATAACTTTCATTTAATGCCTCCATTGTTAAGATTGTAACGATTTCATATTTGATATTATTATAACACAATGCAACTGAAAATCAATATCAAAACAAAAAAACATCACGGAATTGTGTTACATTTCCGTGATGCCTAAAAAACTTGTAATGATAAAATTGATGTTGTCTAGATGTGGCATATGATTACAAGCAACGAGCCACTTTTCTGGAGCAATCTTGGAAAGCGCGCCTGAAAAATCTGGATATCTCACTACATCGAGCCTTAAACCTTCTGATTCCACAATAGAGAGTTGAAGGTGTAATTTAAAGTGATAGCCTTCACACTGCATCTGATGTGCACCAAAATGTAAAAAACTCTGCTTATATACTTTAGTGATGCCTTCAATCGTTAGAAAGTTTGAAATCGATCCAACCCACAGGATTATAGAATTATTGATTTGAGGACAGCAAAGCGCGCTGATTTCAGGTGGAATATGGTCAAAAATTTGCCAAAGTGGAAGCATATTTTCGATGTCGTCGGCATTGTGTAACAAAATTGAATCCAGTAGCGCTTGGGTAGGATTCTTAAGGTACTGGTAATAGAGTTGAACACTTTCACCACCGCTGATATTGTCGGTGCGATAAATGTTGAGATAAGACTCAATAGTCTTTAGCCGATAGTTCTCTAGACGCTCGGGTAAGTGCTTTGAAATGGTGAGCAGATCTACATGTATGTGTTGCTTTAAAAGAGATTCTAGGGCTTCTTGTGGGCTTTTAAAGAAGTGGTGGTATGCAAGGCGCGCTGCGATGAAAGGAAGGTCAAAGCGGGTTCCATTAAAGCTAATTAACAAGGAGGGTTCGCTCAGTATTTTTAGAAAGGCCTTAAGTATTTGGGGTTCGTCTTCTCTAGATTCTGCAAACCATTGTGTGCAAATCCAATGGCCATCACAATAGGTGATAACGCCAATCAACATGATATAGCAATGTTCGCGGTGAAATCCCGTGGTCTCAATATCTAGAAAGACCGCATTGAAAGGGCCAGTTTTTGGCAGAATTTGATGTTCTATATCGGGTGATAGTGCGCGATTAAACGTTTTCATAAATTCTCATTTCTATCTAGGGCGGAGTCATCCATTTATGATATAATAATAACGTGTTTTTAATAAACTGACAACATAAGGCAAGTTTACATCGAAAGGGATAGTCAATGAACCGCTTTTTAAAAGCTACCACCAAAGGGTTAAAGCAAGGCTTAAAAACCACTTGGATGCTCGCTAAAATCATTGTTCCAGTGTATATCGGCGTATGGATTCTTCAGAGAACTGTAATTATTGAATGGGTAAACTTGCTATTTGAACCACTTATGCAGTATTTTGGACTTCCCGGTGAAGCGAGTATTGTGCTTGTGCTTGGAAACTTAGTCAACATTTATGCAGCTTTAGGGGCTATGGCAGCGTTTAAACTGACTGCCGTTCAAATTACGGTTTTGTCTGTGATGCTTTCATTCTCACATACTTTATTAATAGAAACAGCTGTAACAAAGAAGATTGGTGTTTCTGCACTGCTCGTCGTGCTTACACGGCTCGGTTTGTCTGGCCTATGCGGACTGTTAACTACAATACTACTAAACTAAAGGGGATTGGGCATGCCAATGTTTTTAGAGCCTCTAATGGGGGCTGCTTTGCAAGTTTGGAAGCTTGCAATTGTCGTAATTCCATTAATGGCAGTGCTTGAGTTGTCAAGGGAATACGGCTTGCTGAATTACTTTGTAAAACTCACCAGACCATTGACAAAACTGTTTAAAATTCAAGATGAGAGCGCTTTTCCACTGCTGGTGGGGTTGACATTTGGTTTGGCTTTCGGTGCAGGTGTCATTATACAAAGTGCTCACGAAGGTGCTTTAAATCGGCGAAGTTTGCTTTTAGTAACGATCTTTCTAGCATGCTGCCATGCCGTAGTAGAAGATACGCTAATTTTTGCACAAGTAGGTGCAAACGGTTGGTTTCTGCTGAGTCTTCGCGTCGTTTTTGCTCTTTCCACCACTTTGATTTTGTCAAGAATCTTGCCGCAACGCGCATACGATATAGCTGTGAGGGGTGACTTGAATGAAGCGCATTGCCATTGATCATATTGAAGCGGGAATGCTTCTAGCTGAAGATGTTCTAGGACCAGATGGAACTATTTATTTAAGCGAGGGCACAACGTTAAGAGAACGGCATCGCTCTCTTTTAGAGAATTTGGGCATTTTCTCAGTTGCAATCAAAGAAGTACACTCTGCGAATTTTACTAAGTCAAATGAAAAAGTTAAAGAAGCACAGCAATCACCTCAGCAATCACCACAGCAATCACCGCAGAAGTCACCACAGCCTACCGAAAGCCCCTCAGTTCAAGCAAAACCATCTTCTGTAAACAGAAGTGTTGCCTGGAAACCGGGAACAGCGCAATTAATCAAGCGCAATCGCATGTATAAAAAGACCCTAGAGTCCTTTAAGTCGATTTATCAGGATGTGAGTTTTGGTAGACCCATTGCCTTTGACGCAGTTAAAGCATCTCTCACGCCTCTAATTGACGAAATTACAAACGAAAACAATATATTGGCAAACCTTCGACTCATAGAAATTGCGGACGATTACACATATCGACATGCAATTCAAGTCAGTCTTTTAGCGACCATGATTGGCAAGTGGATGGGTTTGACAAACGATGCGCTGTCTGATTTAGCTATAGCAGGCCTCTTGCACGATTTGGGAAAATGCAAAGTGCCACCCTTAATTCTAAACAAGCCTGCGCGTTTAAACTCAGAAGAGTTCGAAATTATGAAAACCCACGTGCTGCTCAGTTATGCCATACTAGAAGAAAGCGGGCAACAGAATCAAGATATTTTAAGAGGCGTTCTAGAGCATCACGAACGCATGGATGGGACAGGATACCCCAATGGCCTAAAAGGCGAAAGTATACACCTATATGCGCGCATTATTTCAGTGGCAGATGTATTTGATGCCATGACCTCAGATCGATGTTATCAGGCGGGTATTTCGCCATTTAGTGTCGCTGAAGAAATGTTGCGCGTTGCAAGCAACCATTTAGATGTTGAAATTGTATCTTGTTTCTTGCAGAATATCTCTCGCTTCTTTATAGGGAATCGCGTGCAGCTAAGTACGGGCGATTTTGGCAATGTAGTTTTGGTCAATCCATATGCAGTTTCTAGACCCTTGGTACAGTTAGACAGTGACTTTATTGACTTGGCAAAACGATTTGATGTCTATATAACAAAAGTGCTAAAATAGGAGGCGTTATGTTAATCAAGAATGGCAAATTGTTTACAGTTACTCAAGGCATTATGGAAGGAAGCGATCTGCGCATCGTCGATGGGAAAATTGCAGAAATAGGAACCGGACTCACTCCGCACCAAGGTGAGCAAGTGATTGATGGCCAAGGTCATTGGGTGTTTCCAGGCTTTATCGACGCACACTGTCACATTGGTATGTGGGAAGAGGGCATTGGCTTTGAAGGTGCCGATGGCAATGAGACAACAGACCCCATTACACCGCACTTAAGGGCTATAGATGCAATTAATCCACTAGATGAAGCATTTAAAAGTGCACTAAAAGGTGGTGTGACATGTGCGGCATCCGGACCAGGAAGTGCAAATGTGATTGGTGGAACCTTTGCAGTTATTAAGCTCGCAGGTAACAGAGTCGATGACATGATTGTAAAAAATCCACTGGCTATGAAATGTGCTTTCGGCGAAAACCCCAAGCGGGTCTATGGCGCCAAAAAGACGACGCCATCAACACGCATGGGAACAGCAGCTTTACTACGAGATACACTGGCAAAGGCCGTTGAATACGACAAGAAAAAACGCGCCGGAGAAATTGACCCTGCAAAAGCGCCTAACTACGACATGAAAATGGAGGCAATGCTCCCAGTTGTACGTGGTGAAATGCCCCTTAAGGCACATGCACATCGCACAGACGATATTTTCACATCTATTCGCATTGCCAAAGAATTTGGGCTCAAGTTGACTTTGGAGCACTGTACAGAAGGTCACTTAATAGCAGATCAGCTGGCAAAAGAGGGCTATGTGGCGATTGTAGGTCCATCCTTTGGAAGCAAGACCAAATTTGAGCTAAAAGAGAAATCATTCGACACGCCCGCTGCTTTGCACAAGGCAGGTGTGAAAATTGCAATAATGACTGACAGCCCAGTGATTCCATTAGAGTATTTGCCTATGTGTGCTGCATTAGCCCATAAAGCAGGCCTAGAAGAACTCGAAGCGATAAAGGCGATTACCATTAACGCAGCAGAAATACTCGAGTTAGGAGATCGCCTAGGCAGTTTAGAAATCGGCAAAGATGGCGATGTTGTCATTTGGGAAGGACATCCTTTCGATTTACAGGCAAAAGTTGTAACGACCATTGTAGATGGCGTTGTGGTTTATCAAAGATAGAAGAAAGGGGCGTCGCTTAGCGACACCCCTTTTTTAGAATGGATTTGGCATTGATTTTGGCGGATAAAATGACTCTTTTACAGTGCGCGGGCTCACCCATCGCAACAGGTTTAAAGCGCTACCCGCCTTGTCGTTTGTACCCGAGGCGCGTGCACCACCAAAGGGTTGTTGTCCTACAACTGCACCGGTGGGCTTGTCGTTTATATAAAAATTACCAGCAGAATGCACCAATCGCTTCTGTAAATGTTCAATAGCATATCGATCTTGAGCAAAAATTGCGCCAGTTAATGCGTAAGGGCTCGTTTCGTCTACAATTTGAAGCGTTTGTTCTATTTGATCATCTTCGTAAACATACAATGTCAATACTGGCCCGAAAATTTCTTCGCACATGGTCAGCGATTTAGGGTTTTTTGTAAGCAACACAGTGGGATTAATAAAGTAACCAATGCGATCATCGTACGTACCGCCGATTAGTATGGTCACATCTGGGTCGTGCTTAGCGTGTTCGATATAGTCGGTAATTCTCTGAAAGGCCCTCTTGTCAATCACTGCATTTACGTGGTTTTCAAAGTCCTTAACATCTCCAACCTTAAGGGCTTTAGTAAGGGCGATAGTGCGCTCTATAACTTGTGGCGCTAAGCTGCTTGGTATGTATGCCCTAGAAGCAGCGGAACACTTCTGACCTTGATATTCGAAGGCGCCTGTTACAAGGGCAACCGACAGAGCTTCAACGTCAGCCGTTGGATGTGCAAATACAAAATCTTTGCCGCCTGTTTCGCCAACAAGTCGTGGGTAGCTCTTATAGTCGTTGATGGATTGCCCAACTCGCGACCAGATTTGATTAAAGACGCTCGTTGAGCCAGTGAAGTGAACACCGGCCAAATCTCTGTGTGCGAGGATTTTATCTGTTATTGTTGCAGGATCAGCTGGCACAAAATTGATGACACCTGCGGGTAGCCCACTGTCGATAAGGGCGCGCATAACCAGATAGTTGGAGTAGATAGCAGTGGTGGCGGGCTTCCAAATAGCCACATTACCCATCATAGCAGGTGCAGTAGGCAAGTTGCCACCAATGGCAGTAAAGTTAAAGGGTGAGATTGCATAGACAAAACCCTCGAGTGGCCTGTATTCTGTTCTATTTAAGAGCCCAGCGCTGGATGCGGGTTGTTCTTTATAGATATCACTTGCAAAGTAGGCATTAAATCTCAAGAAATCGATGAGTTCACATGCGGCGTCAATCTCTGCCTGGTATGCCCCTTTACTTTGACCTAGCATCGTCGCAGCATTTATAAGCATGCGTCTTTCGTTGGCAATTAACTCTGCAGCCTTTAGAAAAATAGATACCCGTTGCTGCCAGTGAAGGGATTGCCATTCATGGCGGGCGTCGAGGGCAGCTTTAATGGCATCGTCAATTTCTCTTGGGCCTGCGAGATGGTAAGTTGCTAAAACGTGTTTGTGATTGTGGGGCATTACGATCTTGCCAATGTTATTGGTACGGACCTCTTTGCCGCCAATAATCAATGGAATATCTGGTGTTTGCTGCGATAATGCTTCTAGCGCAGCTTCTAACTGCTTCCTGTCACTGGTGTCAGGGGCATAGCGCTTGACCACCTCGTTTATGGGTGGCTTCAATGAGAGTAAAAGATGCATATGATCTCCTTTCCAATAGGGAGGCTCAACCATTTCTAGTTGAACCCAGCGGTGAGGTGCCATGGTCATATATGTCTTATGCACATATGTCTTTAGGGACAGTCACTCGGAGTTGTAAGTGTTACTTCACTATGATAGCGCAAATGTTATTGGTTTTCAATGATAATTAAAAAAAAAAAAAAAATCCAC